>JBGPLD010000228.1:0-3657 GCA_041486325.1 Gammaproteobacteria bacterium | reverse complement strand
CTCCTGGTTCATGGACATGAACCTCCTGCTCGGCTACTGGGGCGCGGGCAACCGCACCTATCACCATACCGCGCCGACCAATTCGCTCTTCGGCCTGCACGAGGCGCTGCTGCTGCTGCGCGAGGAAGGCATGGAAAACGCCTGGGCGCGCCACCAGCGCCATCACAATGCGCTGAAGGCCGGCCTCGAAGCGATGGGACTCAAGTTCCTGGTGAAGGAGCAGTACCAGTTGCCGCAGATGAACGCGGTGCGCTGCCCCGAGGGCGTGAACGAAGCGGAAGTAAGGAAGACGCTGTTGAACGAATTCAGCATTGAAATCGGCGCGGGGCTGGGCCCGCTCGCCGGCAAGATCTGGCGCATCGGCATCATGGGCTACTCCTGCCGCCCGGACAACGTGATGCTGTGCCTGTCTGCGCTCGGTTCGGTGCTGTCCGACATGGGCATGAAAGTCCACGTCGGCGACGCGGAAGCGGCGGCGCATCAGGCCTACGCCTCGATGCATGCGAAGGCGGCGCAGCAGAAGCAGAAGACCCGCATCGCGGCCTGACTGGTCGTAACCTTACCCGGCCCCCGTTCCGGCCCCGGCCAATCGCGCTGCATCGCGATTGGCGTTCAGCGGCAGCAGACGTGCGCGGGCACGTCTGCTGAAACCCCGCTTCACCCCGGAGGGAGAGGGGGAACGTGGCAGAGAAAGGACGGAGTCCATGCAAAAGAACTACGCATTGTCATGGCTCGCGGTGGAATTGCTGGCGGGCGCTGCATTTGCCGGCCACATGGAAGGCATCCCCCCGTCCGCGCAGCGCGAGATTGTGCCGGCCGTGCTGAAGCAGGTCGCGCCGGACCTGTATTTCTTCTACAACGATGCCTCCTCCAATTCTGCGTTCCTGGTGACCGACGCCGGCGTGCTGGTGGTCGATACCGGCCAGCATCCGGCTGACGGGCGCGCGCTGTTCGAGCGCATCCGCACGATCACCGGCAAGCCCGTCAAGTGGGTGATCAACACGCACGCGCACGGCGACCACTTTCTCGGCAATCCGGCGTTCCAGGACGCCGGCGCGACTATCGTCGCGCACCGCGACACCGCGATCATGATGAAAACGCACTACCAGTACGAAATCGGGCGGCGCAGCGCGTACTTCAAGCGCTTCACTCTCGACCCCGGGGAAGTCAAGCTCGTGCCGCCGGACGTCACCTACGACAGCAACATGACGATCACGCTCGGCAACCGCACGGTGCAGGTCATATACCTGGGACCCGGCCAGAACCCCGGCGACACGATGGTGCACTTTCCTCATGCGCGCGCGCTGTTTGTCGGTGGGCCGTTCGCGCGGCGCAACTGGTCGAACACCACATTCACGCCTTCGGTCGACGGCTGGATCGCGCTGCTGAACAAAATCGCCGCGTTTGACGTTGACCTGTACCTGCCGGGCCACGGCGACGTCGGTACGAGGCAGGACGTGCTCGATGAAGCGAAGCTGCTCGCCGATCTCCAGGCCGGAATCAAGGGCGCGTTGGCGCAAGGCATGAGCAGGGAAGAGATGGTGCAGAAGCTCACGTTCCGCGAATACAAGGACTTGCGCAACTATCCCCTGATTCACGGTTTCATCGAGGCGCTGCACCACCTGTACACCACCGGCAAGCCGCGCATCGCGCTGCCGTAACCGAACGCGCACCCGAGCGCCGCGTGCCGCAGTGCTCCAGGCTCGACGCGCTTTGATGAGAGACCACGTCTGTGTGGTCGGAGCCGGCCCAGTCGGGGTCGTCGCGGCGATTGCCTGCGCGCAGATGGGCATGCAGGTCGTGCTGTTCGAGGCTGAAGCGAGCATCGACCACAGCCCGCGCGCAGCCACCACTCATCCTTCCACGCTCGAGTTGCTTGCCGAGCTCGGGTTGTTCGAGGAATTCTGCTCGCTCGGCCTGGTCGCGCGGCACTTCCAGTTCCGGGACGGAACGACGAAAACCCTTGTCGCCGAATTCGACCACGAAGTGCTGCGCGGCGAGACGCCATATCCATTTGTCGTGCAGACCGAGCAGCACAAGCTCTCCGAGTTGGGGTTGCGGCGGCTTGCCGGCATGCGGAATGTTCAAGTGCGGCTAGGCGCGAGCGTCACCGGCATTTCACAGGATGCCGACGGCGTGCGCGTTACGACCAAAGGCATGGCGGGCGTGGAGCAGTGCCTCTTCGATTATGTCATCGGCTGCGACGGAGGGCGAAGCACCGTGCGCAGGTGCCTGCAAGTCGAATTCGAGGGCTACACATGGCCCGAGCGCTTCCTCGTGCTCACGACGCTGTTCGACTTCGGGCAGGCGCTCGGCTGTTGTACGCGCACCTATATTTCCGATCCGGAGGAATGGACCAACCTGTTCAAAGTGACGGGAGACGATCTCAAGGGCCGGTGGCGCGCGGTATTTCCGGCGCGCGAAGCCGAGAGCGACGACGAGGCGTTCTCGGAGGCGGCGGTACGCCGGCGCCTGACAAGGCTTTTTGAAGGGCATCCGATGGAGCTGGTCGTGCACCGGAACATCTACCGCGTGCACCAGCGTGTGGCGATATCGTTCCGCAAGGGCAGGGTGTTCCTCGCCGGGGACGCCGCGCACGTCAACAATCCCGTCGGCGGGCTCGGACTCAACTGCGGCATCCACGACGCAATGGAACTCGCCGAAACCCTGCACCTTGTGATTTCAGGACAGGCGAAGGAAGAGCTGCTCGACCGCTACGAGCGGCGACGGCGCCCGCTCAACATCGAATACGTGCAGCAGCAGACCGTGGCGAACAAGAAGCGGCTGGAGGAGCGCGACCCGAAAGTGCGGCAGGAGAACTTCGACCAGCTGCGCCGCGCGGCCGCCGACCCGGTGCTGCACAAGCAGTTCCTCATGCGCACCTCGCTCATCGAGAGCGCACGCAAAGCGCGGAAAATCACCTGAACCGGCAGTCTATCTTTGCCGCGGCCGCCTGTGCTCGATCAGCGTGTCCGCCTTGCGCTCCACCGCGTCGCGGCGGCGCAGCGCGCGCGCCTGCCTTTTTGTCACGAGCGGGTAGTGGCGTATTTCGTCAACCGCCTCGCCTACTGCCCAGCAGTTTCTCCCGTTGGTGACCCAGAGCTTCGGATCGAACTTGCGCAGGTCGAAAGGGCGCGAGTAGCCCCGCAGCGTTTTCTGGCCGCGCTTGTTCGCGTACTCGTGCAGGTAGGACATCGCGAGTTCGCGCAGGGTGCGATACACGGGGTCGCGCCAGCGCAGCACGGGCGGATTGGTCTTCGAGATCGCCCCCCAATGGCCGTTGCGGCGAAACAGAACGACGACATGGTCGTAGTCCTGCTCGGCGCGCAGGTCCATCAAGAGCGGCGGCTCGCCATGGACCCACAGCGCGCAGGCGGCGAGCATAGCGCCTTCGATACAATGCGCCCGGCGCCGCTTGAGCACTTCGCGCACCGACAGGCAGGTCTGGCCGCCGATCTCGAAGTTCGCGGGCAGCGCGTACAGGTAATCCTGGATCTTTCGCGGCGTTGAAAGACGCCTCAGAACGGCGAACTCGGCTCGGGTGAGGCCCAGGTCCTCGCGGCGGGCAAAGCGCTTTTTCAACCCTCGACTCCTTAAGTGGCGGGCGCGTGGCGCCCCGCCGGTTCATTCTAATGTGAGCGGGGTCGGATGGCACCG
>JBGPLD010000227.1:0-3668 GCA_041486325.1 Gammaproteobacteria bacterium | reverse complement strand
CTCCGCGACGCCGTTCCGGCCGGAAAAATGGGCCGTTAAGGGCGTTTTTCCTCCGGCTGGCACTCCTTCAGTTCGCTGCCGGGGAAGCTCTGGCGCAGCTCATCGAGCCTGGAAGCAAGCGCGTCAGGCACCTCGCGCACCATGAAGTAATTCTTCTGCACCGATGTTTCCCGGGCCCCGACCCGGGCCGAGCGCACGCCCTTTGAGCGCAACTGCTCCAATTGCGCCTTTGCCGCCTCTTCGGTCTTGAATATACCCAGGGAAACCGCAAACCGGAACCTGGGATCCTCCTGCACCACGAAAAAATCCTCGACCCCGAGCTTCCTCAGCTCCGCCGCCTTCCGATTGGCGCCCTGGCGGCTGGCTTGCGGGGGTATGAATACCCAGTAGCTCGCAAGCTCGTCGACGCGCCGCTGCGCAAGCCTTGATCCGAGCGCGAGCGGGCCGAGCGCCTGCTCAACTTTCGGGACGTCGCCCATATTGAACGGCCCAAGCTCCATGCAAGCTTTTACCGTGGGGACCTTCCGGCGTTCGGCGGCGAGCGACGCACGCTGCTCGGCGCTCAGCAGCCGGATTGCCTGTGGATTGAGCTGCTGCTCGATCAACTCCATCTCGCTGGTGGACGGGCCGCCGCCGAAATAGCTCCACGCGAAAAAGCCGAGATTGGCAAGCAGCAAAATGAAAAATACGGTTCTCATGCGGCAATACGCAGCAGGCCCTCGAGCACCAGATTATCCACGACTTGCGTGGGAACATGCAGGCGTGGAGCGATGCGCATCGCCGCCCCTCCCGAGATCATGCACATGGCGCCGGGCTCGAGCGCCGCGAACATGCGTTCGATCACGCCGGCCTGCGCCAGCATGCACCCGGTTTCGATCGCATCTGAAGTATGGCAGGGGGGGGTATCGGAGAATTTTCCATCGGCGAGCGGCAGCCGCGCGGTGTCGCGCGCCAGCGACCGTTTCATCAGATCGATGCCGGGAATGATGACGCCGCCTGCGAACGTGCCGTCACGCCTCAGGACGTCCGCGGTGGTAGCGGTTCCCGCAGTGACCACCAGGCACGGTCCGGGCCGGAGCGACCAGGCGCCGATCAGCGCAGCCCAGCGGTCAGGGCCAAGCAGTGCCGGCTCCCCGTAGTTGTTGGTCACGCCGCACTCGCTGCGCTTCGATTCCGCCCAGACGGGGGCGACAGACCAGCGCGAAAGAATGTCCATAAGCTTCCGGCGCAAGGATTCGCCGGCCACATTCGAGACCACGACCTTTTCCGGCGCGGCGATTTTCATCCAGTCGGTTTCCAGTCCCGCAATTCCAGCGACCGGCACCGCGCCGCTCCTGCGCCAGGCCCCGTCCCCGTGCAACCCCCACTTGAGTCGCGTATTGCCGCAGTCGATGGCGAGGATCATGATGGTCGCAGCGTCAGCTCGCCGCTGTGAAAACGCTCGATCCCCTGCGTCGAGGCGAGCACGAGGGCGCCGTCCTCGGCAACCCCCACGACCTCTCCCTCGGCCACGCGGCGGTCCGCGAGCGATAATGCCACTCGCCGTCCCTGCCATGCATGGCGCCGCAGCCATTCTTCGCGGAACGGCGCAAATCCTTCCCTCCCGAATTTCTCGAGCACGTCGGCGAGCGACTTGAGCAGCGCCACGATCAGGACCGTACGTGAAGGCGGCGTATTGCAGCAATGGGCCAGATCGGTCACCGGCTGAGCGATTCGGTCATGCAGCCGCGCGTCCAGGCGCACATTGAGGCCCACGCCCACGACCGCGGCGCTCGGGCCCAGGTTATCTCCCGAGATCTCGATCAGGATCCCGCCGAGCTTTCGATCCCTGCAGTACAGATCGTTGGGCCATTTCACCTGCACGCCGGCGATGCCCAGTCCTTCGAGGGCGCGCGCCACGGCCACCGCCACCGCGAGGCTCAGGCCGGAAAGCGCTCCGGCGCCCCGGGAAAAACGCCACAACAGCGAAAACGCGACGCTGCCTCCGACCGCGGAAAGCCAGGAATTTCCGCGCCGGCCCCGACCGGCGCTCTGGTGCTCGCACGCGAGCACCGCGCCGTGCGCCGCGCCGCGCGCGGCGCGGCCGGCGAGTTCGGTGTTCGTGGACGGGCATTCATCCATCACCTCGATTGCAAGCGACGCGCACGCCTCCTTCAGCAACACGGGCAGCTTTTCGCCTTCCAGAAGGTCGAGGCTTTCAGCAAGCCGGTAACCGCGTCCCCGCACCTTGAAAACACGCACGCCGAGCGATTCAATCCGGCGGATGCAGTTACAGACTCTCGCGCGAGAGAGCCCGATAATCCTGCCAAGCTCCTTTCCCGAGTGAAACTTGCCGTCAGCCAGGAGGCGAAGAATGGGAAAATCGGAACCATCCATGATTTCGGAGCCGCGCGCAGGCCGCTGGAACGTGGGAACCTGTCTCAAAATACCACGTGTGTGCGGCGAAAGCGATTTGGCCCCCCGGGACCCAGGCACGGGAAGCACCGAAGCGCGAAGGAGAGAGCGGGCCGTGACCCGGGGCAGTCGGCATGGCCCCGGCGTTGCCCCGGCTCGCTGCGAAATGGGAGACGTGAACAAAGTCACGGTGCGCGCGCACATCGGTCCTGATCGCGCCAAATATTTCTCATTTTCCGAATGATTGCCTGCATATCCACCGGCTATCCGCTTGCTCCGCCCCGACTGTGCTGATATGTTGATGTCATAGATGATTCGCATGACGTACGGCCAATCGGGCTTCGCCGGGACGTCACAGCTTTACCGCCGGCCCAGCAAACGGCGGCAGCGGGGGAAACCCTCCCTTCCCCCGCTTTTTTACCCGCGTACCGGCGCGGCCGAAACACTCGGCCGCGCCGGTGTCTTTCGCGGCTATTCCGGGTGCCGTTTCCCTGCCCGGTAGAATGATTCCATGCCATTCGAAAGTAACCAGCGGCGACCCGCGCCACAACTGCGGTTGCAGGGTCGGCGCATTCTTGCGTGGCGCGAGGTCTTGCGATGACAGAACCCTGGCCCTGGCCGCGCATCATTGCGCATCGCGGCGGCGGCACCCTGGCGCCCGAGAACACGCTGGCGGCGATTCGCAAGGCCGCCGAGATGGGATTCGGCGGCGTCGAGTTCGACGTGATGCTTTCCGGCGATTCCGTTCCGGTGTTGATCCACGACGAGACTTTGGAGCGTACCACCGACGGCCGCGGTACCGTGGCCGGCACTCCTTACGATGCTCTTGCGCGCCTGGATGCCGGCGCGCGGTTCAGCCCCGAGTTCCGGGGCGAGCGCATTCCCTCGTTTGCGCAGGCAGGCAAGTTGTGCGTCGATCTCGGGCTCTGGGCCAACATCGAGATCAAGCCCGCCCAGGGTTTCGAGCGCGAAACCGGCGCGGCAGCTGCGAGACTCGCGCGGCAGTTGTGGCGCGGCAAGAAGAGCGCACCGCTGCTGTCGTCGTTTCAGCCTGCCGCCATCGAGGCAGCCCGTGCAACCGCTCCGGAATTGAATCGTGGTTATCTGACCGATCGGATCGAGCCGGGCTGGCGCAAGGCCGCACAGAACCAGGAGTGCGTGTCCGTGAACTGCAATTTCAAATACCTGACCGCCGCGCAGGCGCGGGAGATCCGCGATGCGGGATACTGGCTGCTCTGCTGGACGGTCAACGACACGGCAACCGCGCGGGAGCT
>JBGPLD010000226.1:0-3670 GCA_041486325.1 Gammaproteobacteria bacterium | reverse complement strand
GTTCGCGGTGCTGATCTACCGCATGTGGCGCCTGAAGGACTGGTGGGGGATCCTGCGCGACACCACCAGGGAGTCGGTGATGATCTTGATGATCATCGCCGCGGCAGTGCTGTTCGGCTATATGCTGACTTCGCTCTATCTCACGCAGACGCTGGCGCAGGCGATCGCCGATATGCACGTCAATCGCTGGGTGCTGATGCTGCTCATCAATATTTTCCTGATTGTGTGCGGATTCTTCATCCCGCCCGCGGCGATCATCCTGATGACCAGCCCGATCCTGCTGCCCATCATCACCGCCGCCGGATTCGATCCGGTGTGGTTCGGCGTGATCATGACCATCAACATGGAGATCGGCCTGATCCACCCGCCGGTGGGCTTGAACATCTATATCGTCAGCTCGATCGCGCCGGACGTGCCCGTCACGCGCATCATGTGGGGCACCATCCCCTACGTTCTGTGCATGATGCTGGCGATCGTGATCCTGTGCTTCGTCCCCGAGATCGCCACCTGGCTGCCGAACCAGATGATGGGCCAGATACGCTGAACGGTACTCCGGGGCGTTCCTTGTATTGCCGCTAGAGCTTGATGCACGCCGCGTAGTGGAGCGGGCGCACTTCGCGCAGCTCGGGAATTGTGTGCCTGCATTCCTCTGTCGCTATCGGGCAGCGCGTGTGGAAAACGCATCCGGGAGGAGCAGCCAGGGGGCCGGGCACTTCGCCGCCCAGCACCGCGCGCGTGCGCGAGCGCTCGATCGCCGGATCGGGAACCGGAACCGATTCGAAGAGCGCCCGGGTGTACGGATGCAGCGGATCGGCGTAGAGCGCATCGCGGCCGGCGATCTCCATGATGCGGCCCAGATACATCACCGCCACGCGGTCGGAGATGTGCCTCACCACGGCGAGGTCGTGGGCGATGAACAGATAGGTGAGGCGCAGGCGCCGCTGCAGGTCTTCCAGCAGGTTCACGATCTGCGCCTGGATCGAAACGTCGAGGGCCGACACCGGCTCGTCGCAGACGATGAATTCAGGCTCGAGGGCGAGAGCGCGCGCGATTCCGGCGCGCTGGCGCTGGCCGCCGGAGAGCTCGTGCGGGTAGCGCCCGGCCATGTAATCGGAGAGCCCCACTTGCGAGAGCAGCTCGGCGACGCGCGCCTTCGCTGCCTTGCGTCCGGGAACGAGACCGTGCGCGAGAATCGGCTCGGCGAGCGCGGCGCCGATGCTCATGCGCGGGTTGAGGGAGCCGTACGGGTCCTGGAAAATCATCTGGACCCTGCGGCGGTAGCGCCGGAGCTCCTCGCCTTTCGCGCGCGTAACGTCCTCGCCTGCGTAGCGCAGATTTCCCGCGGTCGCGCGCTCCAGGTGCAGCAGGGTGCGCCCGAGCGTGGTCTTGCCGCAGCCGGATTCGCCGACGAGGCCGAGCGTCTCCCCGGAAAAGATCTCGAGGGATACGCCGTCCACCGCGCGCACCACGGCGCGCCCGCCGCCGAAGACTCCGCGGGCGAGGTCAAACCAGGTCTTCAGCCCGCGCACTTCGACCAGCGGCTGCGGCGCAAAAGATTTTGCCGGCGGCGGCACGGACGCCGCGGCGCCCGCGAGGCCGATCCCCGAGGGACCGTGCGCCGCAAGCGCACGTGCGCGTATGCACGCCGAAAAGCGCCCGTGCTCGATTTCCTCGAGCGGCGGAGGCGAGGCCTCGCAGGCTTCGAGGCGCGCCGCGCAGCGCGGGGCGAAGCGGCAGCCTGCCTGGGGATCGATCAGGCTGGGCGGCATTCCCTCTATGGTTTCCAGCCTTGCCCCGCGCGGCCGGTCCAGGCGCGGCACCGATCGCAGCAGGCCCACGGTGTAGGGGTGCAGGGGCTGCGCGAAAAGCATTTCCGCCGAAGCCCGCTCGGCGATGCGCGCGGCATACATGACGTTTACGCGGTCGGCGTAGCGCGCCACGATGCCGAGATTATGCGTGATCACCACCATGGCGAGCCCGAGCTCTCGCGCGAGCGCCTTCATGAGCTCGAGGATTTGCGACTGGATCGTGACGTCAAGCGCAGTGGTGGGCTCGTCCGCGATGAGGAGTTTCGGATTGCAGGCGAGCGCGATCGCGATCATGACGCGCTGGCGCATTCCGCCCGAAAGCTGGTGCGGATACTGCGCGAGGCGAATCCCCGGATCGGAAATTCCGACTTTTTCCAGCAACTCGAGCGCTCGAGCGCGCGCCGCCGCCCGGCTCATGCGCATGTGCGCGGCGAGCGGCTCCGTGATTTGCAGGCCCACGCTCAGCACCGGGTTGAGCGAGCTCATCGGCTCCTGGAAAATCATGGCGATGTCGCGGCCGCGGATTCTGCGCATCGCCTCTTCCGATAGCTGCAGCAGATCGCGGCCCTCGAAGAGAATCCGGCCCGCGATGACCCTGCCCGCTGGCTGCGCGAGCAGGCGCATGATCGCGAGCGCCGAGACCGATTTGCCGCAGCCGGATTCGCCCACGAGCGCGGCCATCTCGCCCCTGCGCACTTCGTAGCCGAGGCCCTCGACCGCGCGGACCGTGCCGCGCGCCGTCACAAAATTCACATGCAGGTTTTCGACCGAAAGGAGGACGTCTGCGGACATTGAGGAGTGCGCGGCGGCGCCGGAAGCGTTCATGCGGAGACCCGGCGCATGGTAGGAAATCTGTCGAGCAAGTGTCAAGGATGACGGAATTCGAACGTCACGTTTCCGCAGTCTGATGCGCCGACCAGGAAATCACGCGCAGACGGCGACGTAATTCACGAATCTCTCCGGGACAATTTGCAATTCCAGGCGGAAAGCCTACACTGTGCAGCCCGGCACGTTCAACAGGGAGTAACCATGCCGTTGATAGCAATGACGCGCGAGATGGGCTCGCTCGGAATGGATGTCGCCCGCATCATCGAAAGCGAGCTCGGCGTCCCGGTGGTCTATCACGAGATTATCGATAACCTCGCCGACAAGATGCGGCTGAGGAAAAGCCACGTCCAGCGCCTGCTCGGCGGCAAGGCCAACCTGTACGAGCGGCTGACCGCGGACAAGACGAGCCTGTCGATCTTCACCGCGGATGAGATGCTGAATATGGCAAGCAAGGGCGCGGTGCTTCGCGGCTGGGGCGCGGCGCATCTGCTGCGGCCGGTAAAGCATGCAATCGGCGTGCGCATTTGCGCGCCGTTCGAGCTGCGCATCGACCGCATGATGAAGCGGCTCGATTCCGACGACCGCAACGCCATCGCCACCGAGATAAGGAACAGCGACGAGGCGCAGGGCGCGATCACAAAGCGCTTCTTCGGCGTCGACTGGCAGAACTCGGAGTTCTACGATCTTTCGCTCAACACCGAGCGCATGAGCGTGGAGCAGTGCGCGAATGAGATCATCAAGCTCGCCAAGAACGGGGCTTTCCAGGAGACCGAGCAGTCGATCGCAT
Source organism: Gammaproteobacteria bacterium (assembly GCA_041486325.1). GTDB lineage: Bacteria > Pseudomonadota > Gammaproteobacteria > Burkholderiales > SG8-39 > VBDM01. Next base: position 247 of record JBGPLD010000226.1, on the reverse strand, counting down.
CGCTGGCCGATCTCACGCTGCACGCGAAGGTTCGCGCCGTGCTGCGTGCCGACCCCAAGACGCGAAACCAGAGCCTGGTGATCGAATGCCACGGCGGCAAGGTGCGTCTGGTCGGCATGATCGGCACGCGCGAGGAGTGGAAGCACGTCAGCCGGCTGATCGAGTCGGTCCCCGGGGTCAAGGAATTGAAGAACGAGCTGCGCGTCGTCGCGGACATCCGCGTGCCGTCGGGCGGTTAGGCGCTCCG
>JBGPLD010000225.1:0-3675 GCA_041486325.1 Gammaproteobacteria bacterium | reverse complement strand
CCCTATGGAAGCAGGCAGTGATCGTAGAAAACAAACCCGGGCTTCCCGGGACGACTTCGGTGGCGAAGAGCGCGCCCGACGGCCATACCTTGATGCTGACGTCCAACGGCCACACCATCGCGGCCGTCATCAACAAGGACATTTCGTTCGACCCGGTGAAGGATTTCGCCGGGGTGACGGTCATCGCGTCGGTGCCGCTGGTCGCGATCGTGCCCGCCGACCTTCCGGCCAAGACGCTCAGGGAATTCGTCGCGCTGGCGAATGCCTCACCGGGCAAGCTCAATTTCTCCTCAGCGGGCATCGCCAGCACTTCCTTCCTGTCCGCCGAGATCTTCCGGCAGCAAGCCAAGATCAACATCGTGCATGTTCCCTACAAGGGCGTACCGGACGCGACGACAGCCGTGATTCGCGGCGACGTACAGATGTATTTTGCTCCCATTCCCAACGCTCGCGAGCTGAGCGCCGCAGGCAAAGTACGCGCGATCGCCATCAATTCCGACAAGCGCGCTCCGCAGCTTCCGGATGTTCCGACCATCGCGGAAGCCGCAGTACCGGACTATAGGTACGAGTCGTGGTTCGGTTTGATGGCACCAGCCGGGACGCCGCGCGGGATTCTCACCAAGGTCAGCCAGGACGTCGCTACGGTGCTGGAAATGGCGGACGTGCGGGAAAAGCTGACCGCGTACGGCTCGATTCCCGCTCCCAATACGCCGGAGCAATTCGACGCGATCATAAAGAGCGACACAGAACGCTACGGCAAGGTCCTCAGGGACGCGGGCGTCGGCGTGAACTAGCGGAACACGCGATCAACGTCCGCCGGTGATTACTGGTTTGGCCCGCCACATCTTTCGGTTTGCTCCAACAGCCGTAGACCGGAACGCGGTCGGGCGCACCTATGAAACGTAATCAGCCGGCGCTTGAGACGGCCTTGCCCGTGCGCGACCCGCGCGCCGGCAGCTTCAGCAACCGCCGCGCATTGCCCTCATAGATTGCCGAGCGCTCGGCCGGTGTGATACCGAGCCGGTCGATGATGTCGATGGTCCAGCGGATGTACGCGGACCCCGTCTCCGGATCGAACGGTGCATCGGACGCAAAGAGCACCCGATCCGCGCCGAAGAACTTGAGCCCGCATTCGGTCGCCGCCATCGAGCCGAAGACCGCGGTGTCGGCGTAGAACATGCGGAAGTAGTCCAGCGGGCGCTTCTTGAGCTTTCTCAGCAGCGCGCCATAGTCCTCGTCCGAGGTACGTGTACCGAGCTGATCCCAGCCCGGTCCGACTCGGCCCTCGAAGAACGGGATCATCCCTCCGAGGTGGTGCGTGATGACCTTCAGGTTCGGATGTCTGTCGAAAAGGCCAGCGAACACCATGTGCGCCATGGCGACGCTGGTCTCGTAGGGCCAGCCGAAGGTCCACCAGATTTCATAGTGGCTTTTCTTTTCCGTGGTGTAGTCCGCCCGGTCTGCCCCCCGCGCCGGATGCAACCAGATCGGCAGGTCGAGCTTCGCCATCAGATCGAAAAGGGGCAGCGTCTGCGGCGCGGTGAGCGGCGCTCCGTTCACATTCGAGAACACCTGCACTCCGACCGCGCCGAGTCCTGAAACCGCACGCTCGGCCTCTTTGAGCAGACCGTCGGGATCGTTCATCGGCAGCGCGGCGATGAAAGCGGGAAACCGTTCCGGGTACTTCGCCACCAGGTCCGCCATCCCGTCATTTCCGATTTTCGCCAGCTCGCTTGCGAGCGCCGGCGGACCGAGCGACTCGATCGGCGGTTGCGGCAGGCAGATCACCTGCGCATAGTCCGGAAAGGCGTCCATGATGCGAAAGCGCGCGTCCAGATCGACGATGGACGGAATCGCGCGGACTCTCTTGTTCATGTCACGACCATCGGGCAGCACCGCGAGCATGCGGTCATAGAACGTCCGGGGAAAGATATGGTTGAAGATATCGAGTTTCATGGCATCCTCTCTCTAGGCAATGCGCTTGACGAATGCCAGCCGCCCGCCCGGGCCGAAGCCGGCGCGATAGAAGAATCCCAGCAGCTCGAACTCGTTTCTGGCGATCACGGTTTCGACGCGCTCGACGTGCAGCGCTTCCAGGTTCACGAACAGCTGCGACAGCAGTGCCATACCGATCCCGTTTCCGGCGAATCCGGGATCGACGCCGATGGTGTCGATCACGGCTACCGGCTCCAGACGGCCGAAATCGCCGAGGTCAACCTTGGCCATGACGAAGCCGGTGACGGACCCGTCGCGGTGCGATGCGAGCGACACCCGGATCGCGGAATCGCGCATTGCCTCGTTCACCAGCTGCGTGATGTAGTCGGTGCGGTCGCGACCGGTGATCCTGTGGTCGATCCGCACGATGTCGGCAAGGTCCCCGGGTGCGAGCGAGCGCACGTCGCCGCGATCGCGCGCCAGGGCTTCGAAATCATTGACCAGGGGCGCACTGTAGTCGAGTTCCGCCGCCGCATACTGATGTCCCTGCGCGAATACCTGGTCACTCTCGCCCTCCACCATCTGACCGCCGTGCACCGCGCAATCGATGACATGATTGCGTCCAAGCTCGAAACCAGCGCGATCGAAAAAGCGCAGCATCAAGTGATTACGCCAATCCGCGCTGGTGCGGATCTCGCGAATATCGTGCTTGAGCGCCCAGGCCTCCAGCTCGCCGAGCAGCCGCATGCCGATGCCGTGGCCCTGCTTTCCCGACGACACGCCGATAGTCTCCAGCCGGAGCGCGGGCTCGGCGCGGCCGAACTCTCCCAGCATCCGGCGCCCGAGCGCGTAGCCGGCGAGTTCGCCATCCTGGATCGCCGCGAACTGAACGTGATCCTCGGGCGCTTCCAGCGCGGCCTGCAAGCGCCGCTCGAAATAAGCGCGCCTTCTGCGTCCCAGGATCTTGGCGTCAATGGCAACGGCGCCCTCAAAGTCTCCGGACGCGAGGCGGCGCAGCTCGATGGTTGCCGTCCCGCTTCCGCGCGTGCTTTTGACGGGCATGGTTTTCTTCACGGTCGGCCTGCCATCGCCTCTCCGCCCGCGTACGCGGCAAACAGTTCGCGATCTTCATCCTCGGAGAGCAAGCTCTCCAGCGCGGGCAGCAATGCCTGCTCCTCCTTCAGCGCGTGCTCGGTGAGGCGGTCGCACAACTCCAGCCCGAGCCGCTTCAAGGAATGCCAGCCGGACGCATCCAATTTTCGCGTCTGGCCTCTGCCAACGAGTTCAAGCAGCGGCGCAGTCACATCGCGGATGATTTTGTGGTCCGCGTTCAGGAGTTCGACGAGGTCGCCGTCGCCGGCTTCGCTCAGGATCGGGAACAGCGAGCGCTCCTCGAAATCGAAGTGCCGCGCGACCTCGAACTCGAGGCCCGAGCGCACGTCCCGCAACAGCCCGCTCCACGCGGCGTCGAACAGGTCAGGCGCTGCATCCGCTTGCGAATTTGCAAGCGCCCGCTGCAGCCTGCGCAAGAGCTTGAATACGGCTTCGTGTTCTTCGTGCAGTCGGCGGCAGGTCTGGAGCTGGATATCCATGGAATTCTGCTCGTCCGGTGCGGCCGCTACACTGCCAGTTCGCGCACCAAGCGCTGTGCAAGGACGGCTGCCACCTGACGCCGATAGTTCGCAGCCGTCACGGTCGTGCGCAACGGCCGCACTTGGTGCTGTACCCGTTTGCCGACTT
>JBGPLD010000224.1:0-3690 GCA_041486325.1 Gammaproteobacteria bacterium | reverse complement strand
GCCTGGCACAGGAGCGGCATCGCAGGGCTGCTCATGGACGCGTTGATCCGGGCGGCGCACGAGCGGGGGTTCGCGACCATGGAAGGCTTGGTGCTCGCCGGCAATGCCGAAATGCTGCGCTTCGTACGCGCCTTGGGATTCATTGTCGAGGCGGTGCCCGAGGATCGAAGGACCGTGCGTATCGTCAGGAAACTGTGAAGACACGCGCCGGCAGTGCCGGCGCGTTCGCCGAAGTGCGAAATTTGACCAGGATCAAGACCCGAACTTGCGGTCGGGGCAGAATTTACTTTACGGCGCAGCGGCGTAGGCACATGTGGCCGCGCCATTGGCGCAAGGGAGCGCAATGAAGCACAGGAATTGGCTTGTCGGGGTATCGCTGTGGGGTGCCTTGTCGCTCTTCGCTGGGGATGCCGGCGTCAAGGACGCGCGCGAATGGCTGGTCGCCGGCTTGCCGCTGTTTGCCCGATCCGCGCAGGCCGCCGAGTCCGGGCGCCAGTTGCCCGACTTCGCATCGATCGTGGAAACCAACAAAGGGGCGATCGTGAACATCACGTCGCTCGTTGTCCAGGATACACAGGAAGACATATCTCCGAACGACCCCTTCTTCGAATTCTTCCGCCGGTTCCAGATCCCGCAGCCGCAGGCGCCGCGTCGGGCGCTGGCATCGGGTTTCATCGTCAGCGCGGACGGCTACATTCTCACCAACGCGCACGTGGTGCGCGCGTCGGCGGACGTGACCGTGAAGCTCGCCGATCGGCGCGAATTCAAGGCCAAGGTGATCGGCATCGACGAGCTGACCGACATCGCCGTGCTGAAGATCGACGCGAAAGGCCTCGCCGTCGTGAAGCTGGGCGACCCGAGATCGATCCGCGTAGGAGAATGGGTGCTGGCGATCGGCTCGCCGTTCGGTCTGGAGAATACCGTGACCGCAGGCATCGTGAGTGCGACCTCGCGTTCGCTGCCGGACGGCATTTACGTCCCTTTCATTCAAACCGATGCCGCCGTCAACCCCGGAAACTCCGGAGGACCGCTGCTCAACATGAATGGCGAGGTGATCGGCATCAATTCACAGATCTATTCGCTGACCGGCGGCTACCAAGGTCTGTCGTTTGCCATCCCGATCGACGTCGCCGCCAAGGTCAAGGACGAGCTGATTGCGCGCGGCAGGGTCGAGCGGGGCAGGATCGGCGTCGTGGTCCAGGAATTGACGCAGCCCCTGGCGCGGTCGTTCGATCTCGACAAGCCCGCTGGCGCACTCGTCAATTCGGTCGAGAAGAACGGACCGGCCGCCAGAGCCGGCATCCAGCCCGGCGACGTGATCCTCGCGCTAAACGGCGTGAAGATCGAGCGCTCGTCGGAATTGCCGCTGCTCATCGCGCAGATCAAGCCGGGCGTCAAGGTGACCGTGGAAATCTGGCGCAAGGGCGCACGCAAGGAAGTCCCGGTCACGGTCGGGGAACTGAGGGTGGAGAGGCTTGCACTGCCGCAGCCGCCGCGGGCGCAGGCAGAGGCGCGCCTCGGCATCGCCGTGCGCCCCCTCACAGCCGAGGAAAGCCGGGCGGTCGGTGTGGCGGGCGGGCTGCTCGTGGAGCAAGCCGCCGGCCCGGCCGCAGCTGCCGGAATCCAGGAAGGCGACCTCATCATCGCGGTGAACGGCGCGCCGGTGAAGAACAACGCTGAGCTGAGCTCGCTGCTCGCCAAATCGGGAAAGGTCGTCGCTCTGCTCGTCCAGCGGGGGGGCGACAAGCTTTTCGTGGCGGTCGAGCTTCCATGAGCGGAAAGCGGCTACCCACGGCAGGCCGATACGCAATCCGCCGAGTATCGGAACGTCTAGGACGGCGGTAAGTCCATGTCGTCGACGCTGTCGACGCGGGGCTCGTCGCGCTTGGGATGGCGCTTGATGATGCGCTTCAGCTCGTCGTCACGCGCCTTGCCGCGACTATGCCCTTCCTGGATTTCGGGCTCGGGCGTTTCGCGTTCGGGCGTTTTTTTCTCCTGAATCATGGTGGTCTCCTGTGAAAGGGCTCGGGCAGCGAATGCCGACACCGCTTAACGCGGGATGTCGTGGACCTTGACGTCGCCGCGCTTCTCCCGGACCACGTCCTCCAGCTGGCGCTTTGCCGCATCGAACGCGTCGCGCAGCGCGACGAACACGTCTTCGTGGTGTTCCCGGGTCACGGCGATTTCGCGCCCGGGAACGCGCAGATCGATGCGGACGGCGAACTGGCGCCCCTGATGATGGTGCTTGCTGGACTCTTCCACCGTGACGTGGCAACTGCTGATGCGCGGGTGGAACTCCTCCAGTTTCGCCGCCTTGTCGCGGATGCGCGCATCGAGGGCGCGCGAATGGGGGACATCCCGGACCGTGATCTGCAATGGCACTTGCATTGCGGTTTACCTGATTATGTTGAGCAAGCGGCCGACCGATTCGCCGATAAGCCAACTTACGCGTTCGCGGGGAGCGGTTCTTGATCTAGCGCAAAGAACCGTTCGGCCGATGGGATAAGGTCAAATCGGACTTGAAACCGACCGGGGAAATCATCATCGAGCCCTATGTTCATTTCGCTTACGCGTCGCGGGGAGCAGGACTGCTTTGCGCGCTCTTCTGGCTCGTGAGGGAGGATCACGTGTACGGCTGGTTCACGGGGGCAAAGGCGCACGAGCGTCCGGCCGGTTACTTCATGCTCGAGCATTACTACTCCACTCGCCAGACCGTGTGCTATCGCTCGCTGCAGGACGACGTCTACGGGGACTGGCTCATCGCCTCCACCGAGGGCGAGTCGCGGATCGACCGCCCGGTCCCGGTTCCCATGGACCTGTGTCACGAGCTGGACCGGATACAGGATGTCTTCGTCCGCGAATGGCTCTTCTTCGAAGGCGCGCCCGGGTACGAGCAGCAAGCCGCGGCGCTGCGGGCGCGCGAGCTTCCCGTCCTCCCCATGAACATTCGCCCCTGCAAGCTGGGCAAGCTCGTCATGGGCGGACCCGTCTGGACCTACAGCTCGCCCGGTGCCGACGCGCACATCGTCCGATTCCTCTCGAAGCGCTGGCCGCTCGATTACGCGCCGGATTGAATTCGAGTAAAAGAAGTCGCGACCGGTGCGAAAATGCGCATCGCCGGCTGCACCGAAACGAAAGGAAAGACGTCATGGGATTGACCCCGGAACAACTGGATGAACTGAAGCGCGCGTTGACAAAGCGCCGCGAAGCCCTGGAGATGGAGACCCACGCCGATGCGGCGAAGGCGCGCGAGGATGTCTTCTCGCAGACGGCGGGGCCGGTCGCGGATTCGGGCGACGAAGCCACATCCGACCTCATCTCGGACATCGAGAATGCCGAGCTTTCACGCGATCTGCAGGAGTTGCGCGCGCTCGATGCCGCGCTCGCTCGCCTGCGCGACGGGGGCTACGGACTGTGCAGCGATTGCGGCCGCGATATCGGCCTGGAGCGGCTGCGCCGCGAACCGGCGGCGAGTCGCTGCATCGACTGCCAGCGCGTTAACGAAAAGGCATTCCCCCAGTCGGGCGAACCGAAGCTTTAAGGGACAGCCGGGCCGACTCAAGAGCCGTGCTCGAACTCGACGGCGCTTACGGAGAGGGCGGCGGACAACTTGTGCGCACCGCCGTGGCGCTCTCGGCGATCACCGGCCGCGCGGTCACGATCCGCAATGTCCGCGCGAACCGGGACAAG
>JBGPLD010000223.1:0-3701 GCA_041486325.1 Gammaproteobacteria bacterium | reverse complement strand
TCCATTCTATTTTCCTAAAAATGCATTCACCGCCAAGGACGCCAGGGACGCCAAGGAAAAGCGGATCAACGTCTCAAAAAAGCGCTGACTGCGAAGAACGCAAGAAAGAGGAAAGTTTTTGGTTTCCCTGGCGTCCTTGGCGGTAAAGCTGCTTTCCTAGCGAAGCTTGTAGCCCTTGGCCTTGAGCGTCGCATCTACCCAGCTACGGTCCACGGTGCCGGCGCGGATTTCCTTGAGGTTCTTCGTTTCCTTGGCGAGGATGGCTTGCGCGGAAGCCAGCACGTCCTTCGCGTCGGCGAGCGGCACCGCCACCAGGCCGTCGGCGTCGCCGACGACGATGTCCCCCGGGTTCACCACCATGCCGCCGATCGAGATGGGGACATTGATCTCGCCCGGCCCGTTCTTGTAGGGCCCGCGGTGGGAGACGCCGCAGGCGAACACCGGGAATTTCCCGCGGCCGAGCTCCGCCGAATCGCGGATGGCGCCGAAGATCACCATACCGCCGACGCCGCACACTTCCGCGATCGAGGACATCTGCTCGCCGATGATCGCCTGTTCGCAAATGCCGCCGGCGTCCACCACGATCACGTCGCCCGGGCGGGCGCTGTCGATCGCCTTGTGCACCAGCAGGTTGTCGCCCGGCGGCACGCGCACCGTGAACGCGGGGCCGGCCATGGTGCCGCCCTTGTACATGGGCCGCAGCTGGGGGCCGCCGCCCTGCATGCGCTGCATGCTGTCGGAAAGGTGCGGCGTCACCATCTTCGCGAACTCGGCGATAAGGCTCTGGTCGGGGCGCTTGGGGACATCGAGGATGCGCAGTCCGGCGGTCATGGGATTACCTCCATGATGATTGCATTGTCATTCCGAGGAGCGGGGCGACGAAGAATCTCTTTTTGAACTTGGTAACAAAGGAGATCCTTCTCTTCGCTCAGGATGACAGATTGCTAAAGCGGCGAGAACGAGGTGGATTTCAGGATGCGGTTTTCCTGCGACGCGAGCGCACCCAGCTCGGCGCTTTTCTTCAGGTAGGTCTGGAAGGCCGGGTCGGCCATCATCGCGGTGCGCTTTTGTTCCCGGTCTCCGTGGCTTTCGAATTTCCACAGATGGATGACCTGGTTGAGCGGGCCGACCTCGGTCGTGGTGAACGCGACGGGCTTGCCGAGGTATTTCTGCTGCGTGGGATACGCGAACTCCTCGTAGAGCTTGAGCCAGGCGGCCATCTTGCCGGGTTGAACGGTGTAGATGCGCAGATCGAAAATCATTCAGTATCTCCTTGGGTTGAAACAGTGCTAGCGAATTTCGGGCGCCGGCGCCGGCGCGGCACGTCGAGCTCGATCATGCCGCCGTCCTTGACGAACGCGTTCAGGAAAGCGGATTTTACACCGCGGCGAATTCCCGGACGTACCTGGATCCCCGCTTGCGCGGGGATGGTTTGACGCGCTTCGGCGTCAAACCACTTCGAACAATCCCGCGGCGCCCATGCCGCCGCCGATGCACATGGTGACGACCACGTGCTTGGCGCCGCGGCGCTTGCCTTCGATCAGGGCGTGGCCGGTGAGGCGCGAGCCCGTCATGCCGTAGGGATGGCCGAGCGCGATCGCGCCGCCATCCACGTTCAGGCGCTCGTTCGGGATGCCGAGTCGGTCGCGGCAGTAGATCACCTGCACCGCGAAAGCCTCGTTCAATTCCCACAGGTCGATGTCTTCCATCTTCAGGCCCGTGCGCTGGAGCAAGCGCGGCACCGCGAACACGGGGCCTATGCCCATTTCGTCGGGCTCGCAGCCGGCCACGGCGAAGCCGCGGAAGATGCCGAGCGGCTTGAGGTTTCGCTTCTCGGCGAGCTTCGCGTCCATCACCACGCACGCGGAGGCGCCGTCGGAGAACTGGCTCGCGTTGCCGGCGGCGATGGTGCCGCCCTCGATCGCCGGCTTGATCTTGGAGACGCCTTCGTAGGTCGTGTCGGTTCGGATGCCTTCGTCCTTCTGCACCGTGACTTCCTCGATCCAGTTTTTGCCTGAGTCCTTGTCCGCCTTCTGCATGCGCACCGTGATCGGAAGGATCTCCTCATCGAAGCGCCCGGCGTTCCGCGCCGCGGCCGCGCGCTGCTGGCTTTGCACGCCGAACTCGTCCTGGCGCTCGCGGCCGATGCCGTAGCGTTTGGCGACGACCTCGGCGGTCTGCAGCATCGGCATGTAGATCGCCGGCTTGTGGCGCTCGAGCCACTCGTCTTGCGCCATGTGCATGTTCATCTCGTTCTGCACGCAGGAGATCGACTCGACGCCGCCCGCGACGACAACAGGCACTTTGTCCACGATTACGCGCTGCGCCGCCATCGCGATCGCCTGCAGGCCCGAGGAGCAGAAGCGATTCACGGTCACGCCCGCGGTAGTCACCGGGCAGCCGGCGCGGATCGCGATCTGCCGCGCGATGTTCTGGCCGGTCGCGCCTTCCGGGTGCGCGCAGCCCATGATCACGTCCTCGACTTCGGCCGGGTCGACGCCAGCGCGCTCCATGGCGTGCTTCGCGGCGTGGCCGCCCAGCTTCGCGCCGTGGGTCATGTTGAACGCGCCGCGCCAGGACTTGGCGAGCGCGGTGCGGGCGGTGGATACGATCACAGCATCGGTCATGGGATTTCTCCGGAATGCATGCCGGAAGGCGAGGATAAGGCTTAGGATATCGGTTCTTCGCGCCGCGTGCGCGCGAGAGGAGTTCATGGGTAAGGCTCTTCAGCTCAGCCTGCGCTTCACGCCGCCCGAAGTCCGGGTCGAGCATCGTGGCGACGGCACGATCATCCTGCGCTCGCCGCTCGAGCTCGGCGGGCACGCGCGCGCAGTCGGCGAGTGGCTGGTGCGCTGGGCGGATAAAGCGCCCGACCGCATTTTTCTCGCCGAGCGCAAGGACGCCGTGTGGAGGAGAGTCAGCTACCGCGAGGCGCTCGAGCTCGTGCGCCGCATCGGCCAGGGCCTGCTCGACCGGGGGCTCGACGCATCGAAGCCCGTCGTCATTCTCTCCGACAACTCAGTCGATCACGCGCTCCTCGCGCTCGGCGCGATGCACGTCGGAGTGCCGGTCGCGCCGGTCTCGCCCGCCTACTCGCTGATGTCGAAGGATTTCGCCAAGCTCAAGGCGATCTTCGAGCTGCTGCGTCCAGGCTTCGTATGGACCGCCGAACCGGCGAAATTCGCTCCGGCGCTCGCAGCGGTCGGCGCGAGCCCGACGCCGATCGCCGAGCTCCTTCCGGAAAAAGCGGGCTCCAGGGTGGACGAAGCCTTCGAGCGCATCGGACCCGACACCGTCGCCAAGATACTTTTCACTTCCGGTTCGACCGGAATCCCCAAGGGGGTGATCAACACCCAGCGCATGCTCACCGTGAACCAGGAGCAATGCGCGCTCGTCTGGCCCTTCCTCGAGGACAAGCCGCAGGTGCTGGTCGACTGGCTGCCGTGGAACCACACTTTCGGCGGCAACAACAACTTCGGCATGATGCTGCGGAACGGCGGCACGATCCACATCGATGGCGGCAAGCCTGCCCCGGGCCTGATCGAAGTCAGCGCGCGCAACCTGAAGGAGATCTCGCCGACGATGTATTTCAACGTGCCGCGCGGCTTCGATCTGCTGATCCCGTTTCTGGAGCAGGACGCGGCGCTGCGCAGGAATTTTTTCCGGGAGCTCGACTTCATGGTCTACGCCGGGGCGGCGCT
>JBGPLD010000222.1:0-3718 GCA_041486325.1 Gammaproteobacteria bacterium | reverse complement strand
TTTCGATCCACTCATATTCGTAGCACATGACGAGACTCCTTTCCGTTCATGAAGATCAGCGAGCCTCCCTGACTGCGCATTGGAGTTGCGGAATCATGCTACGCCCGCCAGGCCGGAAGATCAACCCAATTCCGCGGCGCAGATCCTGAAGGCGTCGGGTGTGGAGCCGGAATAGCGAGGCGGCGATGCGCGCAATTCATCCGGCCGTGACCGGCGAGCGGATGCCGGCCGCCGCCATCGCTTATACTGGATATGTACTTGCGCTCGCGGAGTCAATGAGTCCCGCGACGCTCTTCGAGGAGAACACCCAATGAACCCACACGGAAAAAGACGGCGCGAGTTCATCCTTGCAGCCGCGGCGATGGCGGCGACCGGGTGCGCGGGCGACCCGGATCGTCCCTCGCGCTGGAAGGCGAGGCAGTTTCACAACCAGCCCGCGCAAAGCCACCAGCACCAGTTCCTGAGCGACATGTGGCTGCAGGTCTACAAGGAGACCGGCGGCCGGCTCAATGTCAGCGTCTATCCGCAGAACAACAATATTCCCGGCTCGGATCCCGCGGCGCTCGAGATGCTGCGCAAGGGCGAGCTGGAGTTCTTCACGCTGATGGGCGGCATCCTCGGACGCGCCGTGCCCATCGCCGAAATCCAGGGAATGCCGTTCGCTTTTACCACCCACGCGCAGGTGCATCGCGCGAACGACGGCGCGCTCGGCGAGTACATCGGACGTGAATGCGAGTCTAAGGGCATCTACCGCTTTCAGTACGGCCTCCTGGAAAACGGCTTCCGGCAGATTTCAACGATCGAGCGCCCGATCCGCACCGCGGACGACCTGCGCGACGTGAAAATGCGCGTGCCTGACGGCAAAATGTTCCGCGATCTATTCTCCTCGCTCGATGCGAAGCCGGTGACCGTCAACATCCGCGAGCTGTACGAGGCGCTAAAGACTCGGCGCGTGGACGCGCAGGAAAACCCGCTCGTCGTCATCGAAGTGAACAAGCTCTACGAGGTCACCCGCTACGTCTCGATCACCAACCACATGTGGTCGGGATTCAACCTGCTCGGCAACCTGGAATTCTGGAACCGCCTGCCCGAGGACGTGCGGCAAGTGGTGCTCCGCAACGTGAAGAAGTACGTCGCGATGCAGCGCGCCTACACTGATGAACTCAACAGCGAGCTGCAGATCACGCTCACGGCGCGCGGCCTCATATTCAATACGGCGGACATCGACACTTTCCGCAAGAAACTCGGCGGCGGCTTCTACCAACGCTGGAAGAGCGAGCTCGGCCCGACGGCGTGGAGCCTGCTCGAGGACCAGGTCGGCAAGCTCGGCTGACCGGATCCGTTCCGGGGCTGGACTAGGCCGCTTCCTGGTATACGTAGGCGCCGGCGACGATCGCCACAAGCACCGCCACCAGCCCGGCGAGACAGCCGACGATGAGCACGTTGGTGGGCACGTTGCCCATGTTGAACTGCCCGATCGACCCGGCAAGCCAACCCGTCAGCCACAGAAGCAGGCCGGCGATCAGCGCTGTTTTCGGGCCGGCGCCGTAGCGCGGACGGATGCCGGCGTAAATCCACACCCCGGTGATTCCGTTGATCAGCGAGACGACGCCCCATAGCGCCATCCCGACCATTTCCGCCGGCGGGTGATTGAGCGGTCCCATGGCCGCGGCCCAGGCCATCCAGTCCGCGCCCAGAATCGCCACGTGGATGATGAAGCCGCTGATGTAAAGAATGATTCCCGCAACGACGCCGCCCAAAATAACACGACCCGCGTTGATATGTCCCATGTTCTCCTCCAGGTCCCGAAAATGGAAATGCCGAAACGGCCAGCTGCAGGCGTGAGTATAGTCCTCGCCCCGCCACCGAGATCCTGATCGTCAGCGCTGACCACCAGCCTGAATCCGATGTGCGACGTCGAGGTGAACGGATCGGTGCCGCGCCGCGCTGGAGCTATGGAAACATCGGCTCGAGCTGGCCGGAGCGCATCGTCACGCGGTCGCCCGCGTGGAAGCGCGCGCCGTCGCGGCGGTGGACGGTGCGGTACTCCCCTCCGTCCATGCGCACGAGGATCTCATAGGAATTTTCCCCGAGCGTCGCCTGCATTTCCGCGGTGCCGGCGCCGCCGACGCGCAGAGGCTCGTTCGGTCCGCCGCCGAGCGGCAGGATGATCGCCGCGCCGACCGACCATTGCTCGGTGCCGGGCGGCATAAGACTGCCCTGCGACTGAGGCCGGTTGTCAGTCGTGCGGCCCAGGTGCACTTCGTGGACCGAACGTACCTCGCCGCATTCGCGGCATAGTGTGCCGGGTCCGGAGGCCGCGGGATCCCGGGATTCCGGAATCTTGAGGTTGAGCGGCTGCGCCCAGGTCGCCGCGACGAAGCAGGACAGCAAGCCGAGCGCGAGCACGCTACAGCCGGCCGCGTGCAATCCTTCGGCGCCCTGGCGCAGGCACGCGGCCATGATCTATTCGGGAAGGCCCTGGATGAAATAAGTGGCCGAGAGCAACAGGCTCGGCGGGCCGAGCGGGCCCAGCCACTGGTCGTAGATCCGCCGGATGTCGCCGCTGCGGTACAGCCCGGCGAGCACGCGGTTGACTGCAAGGCGGAAGTCGTGGTCACCGCGCCGCAGCATCAGCGCGTAGGGCTCGACGGAAAAATCCTCGTCGAGCAGCTTGAAAATGCCCCGGCTTTTGCCCGTGAGCACGACGCCGATCAATGTGGTGCGATCCGAGGCAAGTCCGTCCACTTGCGACTGGTCGAGCAACTGAAGTCCCTCGGCGCGCGTCTGGATTTTCACGACTTCGGCCTTGACCAGGTGCCGCGTCAGCGCCTCCTGCAGCTCCTTCTCGGTGGTGGTGCCGGCGATGACCGCGATGCGCTTGCCGTTGAAATCGGTGATGCGGCCGAGGTCCGACGCGGCTTTCGTGAGGATCGTTCCGCCGTCGACGAAGGTAATCAAGCTGAAGTCCACGAGTGCCTGCCGCGACAGCGTCCAGGTCGTCGTGCTGCACTCGATATCCACGCGGCGGCGGCGCACCGCCTCGATCCGGTTCTGGATCGTCAAGGCCACCCACCGCGTTTCGAGCTTGGGAAGTTTCAGCTGCGCACGGATGCCGTCCGCGACGGCGCGGCACAAGTCCACCGAGTAACCCTGCGGCTGCCGGCCCGAGTCGGCGTAGGAAAAAGGCGCGGCGCCGTCGATATAGCCCATGGTGATCACGCCCTGCTTCCTGATTTTGGCTAGCGTGCCCTGGGCGAGCGCCGGCGCGGCGAGCGCAAGCGTCAGCACGACGGAAAACAGACTTCTCGCAACCATGTTCGATCTCCCTGATCAGCCTTGCGGCATCCAACCCGCCCCCGGGCGGGCGCTTCATTTCCTGTTCGAGCGCAGCAGCGCTCGCCTATGCCTGTATTCGAATCGGCAGTGAACGAATCGGTTTTCCTGTCGCGGCAAATATCGCGTTCGCCACCGCAGGGGCGATGACAGGCGTCGCCGGCTCGCCGACCCCGGTCGGCTTCTCGTTGGAGCGCACGATGTACACGCCGATCCTCGGCATCTCGTTCATGCGCAGCGGCACGTAGTCGTGGAAGTTCGACTGCTCTACCACGCCTTCCTTCAGCGTGATCGCGCCGTACATCGCCGCCGTGAGGCCGTAGACGATGCCGCTTTCCATCTGCGCGCGGATCACCTCCGGGTTGACCGCCACGCCGCAGTC
>JBGPLD010000221.1:0-3729 GCA_041486325.1 Gammaproteobacteria bacterium | reverse complement strand
GTGTACCAAGCCGTGACGGACGTCGGCGCCCTGTCGGCGACCATCACGCAGTACATCGTGGAGAACCGCTCACCTCCGGATACGCTCGCCGAAGTCGGTGCCGCCGGAAAATTGGATCCCTGGGGATGGCCCTACGAGTACTTTAATTTGGCCTCCCATAAAGGCAACGGCAAGGCGAGAAAAGACAAGAAGCTCAACCCGTTGAACACGGATTTCGATCTGTACAGCGTGGGGAAGGATGGCGCGTCTCAATCGTCGTTGATGGCGAAAACGAGCCGCGACGATGTCATTCGCGCCAGCGACGGCCGCTTCATAGGGCTGGCTCAGGACTTCGATCCTTGATCCAATTTACGCGCCGCTTTCTCACCGGCCGGGTCGCCCGTCGGGTGTTCTTCCTGTTCGTGCTATCGGCGTTCATCCCGCTTGCGCTCGTGGCGGTGCTGTCCCTTGCACAGGTTCGCGAGGTGCTTCTTCAGCAGGCGGAACAGCGTCTCGCAGCGACGAGCAAGGCATATGGCACGGCCCTCTTCGAACGCCTTCTTCTGGCCTCGGAGGCGGCTTCGGGCGCTGTAGTATTCAAGGATCAATCCTGGCGCGCTCCTTCGTCCCTCGGTCGATATTTCCGCTCATTTGGCATGGTCGATGCGAAAGGCAAGACAACGGGCCTGCTGGGCCAAGCAACCCCGCCGCCCCTGACCGACGACCTGCGCCGGAGACTGGCGTCGGGCAAACACACGGTCGTCTTCACGCAGGACCAGCCGGCCACCCGCGTGTTCCTGCTCATACCGGATTTCAATATCGCCGCCGGCATGGTGCTTTTCGGCGAGCTCCTGCCTGAATTTCTCTGGGGGCATCCGGACCTGTTCCCCGCTGCCACGGATTTTTGCGTGATTGACGACGGAACGCGGATTATCCTGTTCTGTACGGCGCCTATTCCTGACGAGGCCTTGAAGGCGGCTGACACGCCGGCCACGCAATCGGCGCTGCGCTCCTTCATCTGGACACAGGATAACGAAACGCGCCGCGCAGTCGCATGGGGGCAGTTCCTGCGCGCCGAATTCGGCATCGGGGACTGGATCGTCGTTGCAGGCCAGCCGGAAAGCCACCAGCTCGGTCGCATCGGCGAATTCCGCCAGCTTTTCATTCCCGTGGTGTTGCTTGCGCTGCTGATCGTAACCTGGCTCAGCGTGCGGCAAATTCGCAGCACCCTGGTCCCGGTCGAAGAGCTGGCGGCGGGAGCGCGCCGCGTTGCGCACAACGATTTTGCAACGCAAGTGGATGTCAAGCGCGACGACGAGTTCGGCGAACTCGCGACGGCGTTCAACCAGATGTCGGCAAGACTGGGGCGCCAGTTCTCGACCCTCACGGCGCTCGCCGAGATCGATCACCTCATCCTGTCGAGCCTGGATGCCCAGCAGATCATTCGCACGGTCCTCGAGCGCATCGGCGACCTGGTGCCCGCGGATTTCCTGAGCATCACGCTGCTGGATCACGACAATCCGAACCTGGCGCGCACCTACGCAAGCGAAGCGCACGGACTCGGACACGTCACTGCTGCCGCGCGGCAAGAGGTGTCGGCGAGCGAACGCAGCGCGCTCGAGGCGTCGCCGCAGGGCTTCTGGATCTCTTTGACGGATGCCGCGGGATATCTTTCGTATCTGCGGAACCAGGGCATGGCGACCGCCTACGTGCAGCCCATCATCTGGCGCGAAGCCGTTTGTGGCGCGCTTGCGCTCGGCTTTCGCTTGACGCCGGGCATCGGCGACGAGGACCAGAAGCAAATCCGCGATTTCGCCGACAGGGTGGCCGTGGCCATTTCGTCTGCATGGCGCGACGAACAGTTGTATCAGCAGGCGCACTTCGATTCGCTGACCGGCCTTCCCAATCGCCTGCTCCTCAGGGATCGGCTTACTCAGGAGGTCGCAAGATGCCAGCGGGAAGCCGGTTCGTTCGCCCTCCTTTTCACGGATCTCGACCACTTCAAGGACGTCAACGACACCCTGGGGCATACCTCCGGGGACGCGGTGCTCAGGGAGGCGGCCCGGCGCATTTCGCTCTGTATTCGGGAGAGCGATACCGTTTCAAGGCTCGGCGGCGACGAATTCAACGTGATCCTGACCCAGATTCAGCACCCGCAGGACGCAGGGCGGATCGCCGAACACATCGTCAAGTCGCTCTCGGAACCATTCGTTATCGATGGTCAGAGCTCCTTTCTCAGCGCGAGCATCGGCATCGCGTTGTACCCGGAAGACGGAAAATCCGCCGAGGCGCTGATCAAGAATGCCGACACCGCGATGTATCGGGCGAAATCGGGTGGGCGGGCGCAGGCCGTGTACTTCGAAGAGAACATGAACGCGATGGCCGTCGCCCGGGTCACGCTGGACCGGGAACTTCGCCGTGCCATCGATCGAGGCGAGCTCAGATTGTTCTACCAACCGTTGATCGATCTTCGCACCGGCGGCAATTGCGGTGCTGAAGCGCTGTTGCGCTGGGACCACCCGGAGCTCGGCTCGGTTTCTCCCGTGGAGTTCATCCCGGTCGCGGAAGAGTCCGGCTACATCGAGCACATAGGACGCTGGGTGCTGCACGAAGCCTGTCGCCAGATGAAACAGTGGGAAGCCGACGGCGTTGCGCCGGACCGGCTTGCGGTCAACGTTTCGGCACGACAGCTTCGCAAGCCCGGCCTTGTGGACCTCATCGCGGAATGCACGCATGCCGCCGGGATCACGCCATCGTGTCTCGAGGTGGAAATCACCGAAACGGTCCTGATCGATCATGGACCCGCCGTCGAACGAATGCTGCAAGACCTTGCCGCAATGGGGGCAAGCATTTCGCTGGACGATTTCGGCACGGGTTTCTCTTCGCTGGCTTATCTCAAGCGCTTTCCCGTTCACACCGTCAAGATCGACCGCGTTTTCATCGAGGGACTCGGCCGTGACGCCGACTCCGAGGCCATCGTCGCCGCAATCATCGCCATGGCTCACGCCCTCGGCAAGACAGTCACCGCCGAGGGCATCGAAACGGACGAGCAAGTGGCGCTTCTGCGCAGGTTGAAGTGCGATCGCGCTCAAGGATTCTGGTTCTCCCGTCCCGTGTCCGCTGCCCAATTCGCTCGATTCGTAAGTACCGACAAAGCACTGGAGCTTGCGAGCGCCTGATGCGATGGCTGCGGAGACAGGCGGCGGCTTGCGGATTTCATCCGGGCGATGGAAGCGCGGTGAAGGCCGCGCGATCGCAGGGAGAGCAGGCGCCGGCCGTGCCGCTTGTCAGCGCTGCGCGAGATACGCCTTCGCCAGTTGCAGCTCGGGTCTCGCGCGATCGGCTTTTTCCGTGAGCGCGATGAATTTCGCGTAATACGTCCTGGCCTTTTCGCGGTCGCCGGCGAGCGCGGCGGCCTGGGCGGCGCCGTACGTTGGGTGATCTCCGCTAGTTCTTGGCAATAAACTCCTTTGCCCGTGCGAGTTCGGGGCGCCCGCCGTCGGATTTCGCGGTAAGTCTCGTGAGGTCAGCATAGTAGCCCTTTGCCTTGGCTTTATCCCCGGACAGTTCGGCAGCGCGCGCCGCGCCGAGCAGTCCGCGAAAGCGGCCGGGCTCGATCTTGTGCGACGCTTCGAATTCCTTCAGCGCCAGCGCCGGCTGATTGAGTTCCAGCAGCATGTCGCCCAGCAGCTCACGCGCGGGAACGACGTGGCCGGGAGTCACCGGGTGCTTCTCGCTCGCATCCTCCAT
>JBGPLD010000220.1:0-3736 GCA_041486325.1 Gammaproteobacteria bacterium | reverse complement strand
CCATCGCGGCATAGGCGATGAAACTCTGCGGATTTGATGTCGGTCTCGACCAGCCGTTATTTCTGATTGCCGGGGCCGTCGGAGGGTGGAGCAGGGGCCCCGCGGGTTTTTCGCGGGAATGCGACCCCGGAAACGGCCATAGGGCCGGCGAGGGATGCAGATGAAGCTCTGCGGATTTGAAGTCGGCCTTGATCAACCCCTATTTCTCATCGCCGGCCCCTGCGTCGTCGAATCGCGCCAGATGGCGCTCGACACGGCGTTCGCGCTGAAGGAAATCTGCGAAGAAGTCGAAATACCGTTTATCTACAAGTCCTCCTACGACAAGGCCAACCGCAGCTCGGGCAAGTCGTTCCGCGGCCCCGGCATGGACAAGGGACTGGAGATACTCGCCGAGGTGAGAAAAAAAGCCGGTGTGCCGGTGCTGACCGATATTCACGAAAAAGAGGACCTGCCGGCGGTCGTGGCGGCGGTCGACGTGCTGCAGACACCGGCCTTTCTCTGCCGCCAAACCGATTTCATTCACGCCGTCGCCGCCGCCGGCAAGCCGGTCAACATCAAGAAGGGCCAGTTCCTCTCGCCCGCCGAGATGAAAAACGTGGTCGAGAAGGCGCGTGAAGCTGCTTTAGCGTCCGGGTGGAAAGATAACATCCTGGTGTGCGAGCGCGGCGTCTCGTTCGGCTACAACAATCTCGTCTCAGACATGCGTTCGCTTGCGATCATGCGCGAGACCGGCTGCCCGGTGGTGTTCGACGCCACGCACTCGGTGCAGCTGCCCGGCGGGCAGGGAACATCCTCGGGCGGGCAGCGCGAGTTCATTCCGGTTCTGGCCCGCGCCGCGGTGGCGAGCGGCATCGCCGGCCTTTTCATGGAGACGCATCCGGACCCGGACAAGGCGCTCTCGGACGGGCCCAACGCCTGGCCGCTCGACCGGATGAAAGATTTGCTGCAGACTCTGAAGGCGCTCGATGCGCTCGTGAAGAAGCACGGATTCGCCGAACAGGCACTTCAAAAGCAATGAAGAGGGTACAGAGAGCTCGGAGAACACAGAGAATGCGATTCGAATTCATCTTGAATTTCTCTGTGCCCTCTGCGGCGCTCTGTGCGCTCTGTGTTTCCGCTTTTTTGGGTTTTCAAGACAGGAACTAGAACAATGAGCTCAATCGTCGACGTCGTCGCAAGGGAGATTCTCGACTCGCGTGGCAATCCGACAGTGGAGGCGGACGTGCTGATCGAATCCGGCGTGATGGGCCGCGCGGCGGTGCCCTCCGGCGCCTCCACCGGCAGCCGCGAGGCGCTCGAGCTGCGCGACAAGGACAAGGGACGCTACGGCGGCATGGGCGTGCTCAAGGCAGTCGAGCACATCAACACCGAGATTTCCGAGGCTATCATGGGGCTCGACGCCCAGGAACAGAGCTTCATCGACAAGACCCTGATCGAGCTGGACGGCACCGAGAACAAGTCGCGACTCGGCGCCAATTCGCTGCTCGCGGTTTCCATGGCGGTGGCGAAAGCCGCGGCAGAAGAATCCGGACTGCCGCTGTACCGCTACTTCGGCGGCTCGGGCGCGATGCAGATGCCGGTGCCGATGATGAACGTGATCAACGGCGGGGCGCACGCGAACAACAGCCTCGACATCCAGGAATTCTTGATCGTGCCGGTCGGGGCTGCGAGCTTCCGCGAGGCGATGCGCTGCGGTGCCGAAATCTTCCATGCGCTGAAAGCGCTGCTCGAGACCAAGAAGCTATCGACAACAGTCGGCGACGAGGGCGGATTTGCGCCGGATCTCCGTAACAACGAGGCGGCGCTGCAGCTGGTGATCGAGGCCGTGAACCGCGCCGGTTACCAGGCGGGCGGGGACGTGATGCTCGCCCTCGATTGCGCCAGCTCGGGGTTCTACAAGGACGGCAAGTACGTGCTCGATTCCGGGAAACTGAAACTCGGCTCGGGCGAGTTCGGCGAATTCCTGGCGGCTTGGGCGGAAAAATACCCGATCATCAGCATCGAGGACGGCATGGCGGAATCCGACTGGGACGGCTGGCGCGCGCTCACCGAGCGGCTTGGGGAGAAGGTTCAGCTTGTCGGCGACGATATCTTCGTCACCAACACCCGGATTCTGCGCGAGGGCATCCAGCTCGGCGTCGCGAATTCGATCCTCATCAAGGTGAATCAGATCGGCACTTTGACCGAGACTTTTGCCGCGATCGAGCTGGCGAAGCGCTCCGGCTACACCGCCGTGATCTCACACCGCTCGGGCGAGACCGAGGACACCACCATAGCCGACATCGCCGTGGGCATGAACGCGCTGCAGATCAAGACCGGCGCACCGTCGCGATCGGACCGCGTGGCAAAGTACAACCAGCTGCTGCGCATCGAGGAAGACCTCGGCGAGTCGGTCAGCTATCCGAAGCGGGACGCCTTTTATCAGTTGAAATGAAAGTTCTCGCCTTCACCCTGGCCGCCTTCATACTGCTGCTGCAATATCCATTGTGGCTGGGCAAGGGCGGCTGGCTGCGCGTGTGGAATATCGACCGGCAGGTGCATGCGCAGAAGGAAACGAACGCGATGCTGCAGCAGCGCAACAGCGCGCTCGATGCCGAGGTGCGCGACCTCAAGCAGGGATTCGATGCGATCGAGGAGCGCGCACGCTACGAGCTCGGCATGATCAAGCAGGACGAGATTTTCTTTCAGGTAGTGCCTGCAGCTCCGCCCGACGGCGCCCGCCCGCGCTAGGCTGCGGGGCCGTTATTACTTCCGGGCTTCCAAGTCGCCGAGCCACTTGAGCAAGTCCAGAAACGGATCCGGCGAGGTTTCCATGAAGCCCGCAACCCCTATCTGCTTGAGGATAGCCTTACCCGATTCGCTCGAATCCAGCGCGATCAGTGCGGCACGAAGCTTGGCAACTTGGGCCGCAGACAGCTTGGGTGAAGCGATCAGTGGCACTGTTGGAAGATCCCGGCTTTTCGCGATCACCCTTCCACCCCGTTTTTCCCAAGTGCGCCCGACGCCGGAGAACGAGGCCACGACGCCCACGTCGAAAAACCCGTTTTCCATGGACCAGCCGATCGCCGCCTGGTCGCGCATGGTGCGCACTTTCTGTTCGGAGATGGAAATATTATTGTCACGCATCATGGCCGCGGCGATCCGCCACATATACGAATAGCGGTCGGGAGTGACGATGCTCTTGCCCCGGATTTGTGCGATTGTCCGGATGGGGGAATCCTTGGGCACGATGAACAAGGCGTTTCCCGTTTCCTTGGCGACGACGACGGGCTGGTAACCGAAGTCCCGAATCGCTTCGGCAAGAATGTCGACCGGGCGCGAGAGCACGAGCGTATAGGCGCGCGTTTCCACGGAGCCCCGCAGAACGGTGGCATCACGGACTGCAACGAGGGCAATTGGAACGCCAAGCGTTTTTTCGATAATCTGCTTGAAACTTTCGTAACGACGCGCGATCTCGATCGCATCGACGTTTCCTGCAGCGCCTTCGTTGGCCGCCAGCAGGAGCGGCTGCACGGTTTTCGCCGGAGGCTTCTGGGCAAGTGCGCTCCCGCCCAGCGAAAGGACGAGGAGCACGGTATGGGCGAAGCGGAGAACGGTGTTAGATGCATGCATCGTCATTATTTTGCGACCGTCTTTGCGCGTTCCTCGGCCGAGGCATAGTCGAAGCCGTGCCGCTCGTATACCGCAGCGGCCGCGTTGCTCCGGATGAATTCGAGCCAGGCAGCCGCTGCCATCT
>JBGPLD010000219.1:0-3739 GCA_041486325.1 Gammaproteobacteria bacterium | reverse complement strand
CCGGTTCTGCCGGATGGACTCGTGGCTCGGCAGGTATTTCCGGAAAAATTTCCGCGGCATGGATCATCGGCGTCATTCTGAGGGTGTAGCCCGAAGAATCTGCTTCTCGGGGCAATCGAAAGCAGATCCTTCGCTGCGCTCAGGATGACAAACATATCAACTCGGGATGACAAGCATATCAACCTTCAGGGGTCTCAGCCGTTATTCGTGGGATGAACGACGCTAACGACGGCCGATGAGGTTCGCCGCGCTCGGATTCGCGCTCGGCGTCTGGCTTCTGCAGTGGCGGCCGGCGCTGCCGCAACCGGCCTGGCTGATTCCCGCAGTGCTCGCGGCGTGCGCCGTGCTGGCGCTTGCGTGGTTCGCGAGTCGCTCCTCTTCAAGCGTGACCGCAGGCCTGAGCTTCGCCGCGTTCGCGGTGCTCGGATTCGCCTGGGCGGCGGCGCTCGCGCACCTGCGTCTCTCGGACCGCCTCGATCCGGCGCTCGAAGGCCGCGACATCGCCCTGACCGGTGTCATCGCCGGCCTGCCGCAGCCTTTCGAGCGCGGCGTGCGTTTCGATTTCGACGTGGAATCTCCCGGGCGCGGAGTGCCGCAGCGAATCGTGCTGTCCTGGTACAGCGGATTCACGGCGCAGGAGTTCCAGGAAGTGCCGGCAATACGGGCGGGCGAGCGCTGGCGCTTCACGGCGCGGCTGCGCCGGCCGCACGGCAACGTCAATCCGCACGGCTTCGACTACGAGGCCTGGTTGCTCGAGCGCGGCGTGCGCGCGACCGGCTACGTGCGCCCGAAAGAGGAGCAGGAACGGCTTTCGGACCTGGTGCAGCGGCCGCAGTACTGGATCGAGCGGCTGCGCGAGGCGGCACGCGAAAAAATCCGCAGCGCGCTCCCCGGGCATCCCTACGCGGGCGTGCTGATCGCGCTCGCGGTCGGCGACCAGAACGCGATTCCCTCCGACCAATGGCAGTTATTCGCACGCACCGGCGTGAGCCACCTGATGAGTATTTCCGGCCTGCACGTCACCATGGTCGCGGGCTTGTTCGCGGCGCTGGTGTTCTGGTGCTGGCGGCGAAGCGAAACGCTGGCGCTCGCACTCCCCGCGCAGAAGGCGGCGGCGCTCGCCGGATTCCTTGCCGCGTTCGCCTATTGCCTCATTTCGGGATTCGCCGTCCCGGCGCAGCGCACGCTGTACATGGTCGGCGTCGTCGCGCTCGCGCTGTGGCTGGGACGCGCAAGCAGTGCTTCGCGCGTGCTCGCGCTGGCCCTCTTCATCGTCCTCGTGCTCGATCCCTGGGCGGTGCTTTCTCCCGGCTTTTGGCTATCGTTCGCCGCGGTCGCCGTGATTTTCTACGTCGGCATTGGACATACCTCGCCGCCGCACTGGCTGGCGCAATGGGGGCGCGTGCAATGGGCCGTGACCGCCGGCCTTGCGCCCCTTTTGCTGGTGTTGTTCCAGCAGGTGTCGCTCGTGTCGCCTCTCGCCAATGCGGTCGCGATCCCGCTGGTGAGCTTCGTCATCACTCCGCTCGCGCTTGCCGGCGCGACGCTGCCCGCAGTGTTTCCTTTCTACTGGCTGTTGGAACTCGCGAACGCGCTGCTCGAAGTCCTGATGGCGCTGCTCGCCTGGCTCGCTTCGCTTCCGGGCGCCGTATGGCATCAGCACGCGCCGGCGCCGTGGACGCTGCCGCTCGCGGTTCTGGGCATTGCCTGGATGCTGCTGCCTCGGGGATTCCCGGCGCGCTGGCTCGGGATTCTTCTGATGCTGCCGCTCTTCGCCGTCGCGCCCGCGGGGCCGCGATCCGGGGAACTGTGGGTCACGGTGTTCGACGTGGGGCAGGGGCTCGCGGTGCTCGCGCGCACGGAAGGCCACACGCTCCTCTACGACGCCGGGCCGATGTTCAACGCGTTTGCCGACAGCGGCAGCCGCGTGATCCTGCCTTACCTGCGGGGTGAGGGCATAGCCCGGCTCGATGCGCTGGTGGTATCCCATGACGACCACGACCACTCCGGCGGCGCCAAATCGCTGCTCGATGCATTGCCGGTCGGGGTGCTGTGGTCGTCGCTTGCCGAAGATCATCCGCTGCTCGAAGCCGCGACTTACCGGATTCCTTGCATGGCGGGGCGCGCGTGGAAATGGGACGGCGTGTCGTTCGAGTTCCTGCATCCCGGGCCGCCAGCCCAGGACGGCCGCCGCGTACGTATCAACAATCGAAGCTGCGTGCTCAGGATCGAAGGCGGGGGCGGCAGCGTGCTGCTCACCGGCGACATCGAGCGCGCGGCCGAGCGCGAGCTGCTCGAGCGCGCGCCGGCCCTGCTTCCTGCCGACGCGCTCATCGTCCCGCACCACGGCAGCGCCACTTCGTCGTCGCCGGATTTCGTCAGGCAGGTGGCGCCGCGCCATGCCGTGTTCACCGTCGGCTACCGCAACCGCTTCGGCCACCCGCGCGCGGACGTGATGGCGCGCTACCGCGAGGCGGGCAGCCGGCTTCTGCGCACCGACGAGACGGGCGCGGTGCAGATGCGATTCGAGGCGGGGAGCTTGCAGATCGTCGCGCAGCGAGAGAGCGCTCGGCGCTACTGGCACGAATAGGCGCGTTGGTTATACTCTCGGCGTTCATTCCGTCGTCCTGAGCCCTTAGCCCGCGCTCAGGACAGGCTCCGCGAAGGACCTGCTTTTGAATTTGACCGCCACGATCACGGTGAAAGGCGACCCCGAACTGCTGCAGGGGTACCGCAACCAGGTCAGGTCGCTGCTCGAAGAGGACGGCGCCGGTTCCTACCGCGAGTTGCATACCGCGAAGCAGCTCGAATACCGCTTCAAGCTGCGCGGCGGCATCCCCTTTCCCCCTTTCGTGACGGCTTCGCAGGCATTTCCAGATCTGACGGTGGAAGTGGAATGGACGGAGAGCGCGCAGGGCCGCAGCGGGCGCGCGATCATCCAGAACGGAACCTTGCGCGAGCAGGCCGCGCACTTGCACGCACCCGCGGGCGCAGCGCTGCAGGACGTGCGTGCCGACGCCGATGGCGGGCTGCGCTTCGCCGTCGTATGCGCGCGCTGGCGCGGTGCCTGGCACGGTTACGCGATCTCGTCGGATCAGCACGCCTTCTTTCTCGTCGAGGGAACGCCGGAGAAGGGTGAGTTGTCCGCGTCTGACGGCGTCGAAGCCGAGTGGGCGGAGCGCTGGACGCTGGTTTCCGGCGACGCGGTCCATCGGGAGCTCGCGAAACGCGAGCCGATAGCCGCGGACGAGATGCGCGAGCTGGATCGCCTGGCGCAGGAGTTCTCGCGCGAATGGATATGGTTCGAGGAGAGCCCGCCGGAAGAAACCGCGGTCGAGCGCCAGCGCTACGAAGCCTACGGCTATCCGGTGCGCGCGGCCAATCTGCGCTCCGAGAAGCTGCGCAAGGTGCTGCTGCCCGGGGACGGGGGTTCGGGCTTCGGCTCGTTCGGCGAGGACACGCGCTGGATCGTCGAAGTGCTGCGCCGCTGCTGGCTGCGACCCGGGGAATGAAGCGACGGCGATGAGCGAACCCTTTCGGCGCGGCAAGGTGCAGTGCGCGAGTCCGAGCGGCCTGCACCGCATGGCCTATCTCGAGTGGGGCGAGCGTGGCAATCCGCGGGTGCTCGTCTGCGCCCACGGATTGACGCGCTGCGCGCGCGACTTCGATTTTCTCGCCGCGGAGCTTTCCTCCCGCTACCGCGTCATCTGCCCCGACGTGGCGGGGCGCGGCGATTCGG
>JBGPLD010000218.1:0-3743 GCA_041486325.1 Gammaproteobacteria bacterium | reverse complement strand
AGTTCCAGGTAGTGCCGCGCGGGATGCGCGGATCGAGCGGGCCGCTCCACATCTTGCGCAGGATGTCGATGTCCTCCGCCGGATCGCAGCGCGTGCACATCGCCCACATCACGTCGAACATGTCGGTGGGGTCGATGTCCTCATCCACGACGACAATGAAGCGGCCGAGGTACGAGCCCGACTGGCAGCTCGCCGCCAGCGTGGCTGCCTGCTTGGCATGTCCCGCGTACGCCTGCTTGATTGCGATCACATTGAACATGCGCGCGCCGCCGGCCTCGTGGCACCACACGCCCCGGACTCCGGACAATCCCGCGCGCTCGACCTCGTCCCAGATCATTCCGGCCTTCATCACGCATTTGCTGTAGGAAAAATCCGAAGGCGGCCGCATGGGCGTGGCCATGGTGAGGATAGCATCGCGCCGGTGATAGATGCGCTGCACGCGAATGACCGGCTGTTCGCTCTGGCCGCCGGCGTAATAGCCGGTGAATTCGCCGAAGGGGCCTTCAGGCGCCAGCTCGCCCGGAATCATTTCGCCTTCGAGGACGATCTCCGCATGCGCGGGCATGGGCAGTCCGTGGAGCTCGCTTTCGATCACGTCGAACGGCACGCCGCGATGCCCGCCGGCGTAGTCGTATTCGGACAGTCCGAAGCGCAGCTCGTTGCCGCCTGCGAGGAAAAGCAGCGGATCGTGTCCGCAGGACACGAGCACCGGGCAGGGCTTGCCCTGCCTGAAATATTTCTCGCGGATCTGGCGGCCGTGCTTGCCCGGCGACATCCATACGCCGACGCGCTTAGCATCCTGCACCATCACCCGGTAGGTGCCGCAATTGACCCAGTTCTCCTCGGGATCGCGCATGATGACGAGGTCGTCGGTGCCGATATAGCGCCCGCCGTCCAGCTCGTGCAGGAAAGGGACGGGAAACTTGAGCACATCGACGTCGCTTTCGCGTACCACGTTTTCCAGGACCGGGCCGTCCTTCACGACGCGCGGCGGAATCGGCCTGTGTGTCTTCATGCGGTCGCGGTAGGCGCGCACGATGTCCAGCGGATGCGCGGGCACCGGAAAGCCCATCGTGATCGCAAGACGCTTCATCGAGTTCGTCGCGCCTGAGAGCACGCGAAAGCCCTTGGGATAACCGGGCACGTCCTCGAACAGCACCGCCGGAGAATCGGTCGGGCTCTCCTGGTTGACGAGCTCGGCCAGCGTTCCCATTTCCAGGTTCCAGTCGACGCCGGGGATGCGCAGCAGCTCGCCCGCGCGCTCTATCCGGACGAGAAACTCCCGAAGATCGGAATGCGGCCGGTCGTATTCGTTCCAGATATTGATGCGTGCCGGGTCGTTCATGGGAGGCCCTTCTGGTCAATCGGCGTGGATCATGTTTTTTCCTCGAATCGCCCTCTATTGTAAGACTCCGGACGATTCGCCCGGCAGGTCTCCGCATCGCAACAAGAAAACGCTGGCGTT
Organism: Gammaproteobacteria bacterium; assembly: GCA_041486325.1. Lineage (GTDB taxonomy): Bacteria > Pseudomonadota > Gammaproteobacteria > Burkholderiales > SG8-39 > VBDM01. The sequence continues at coordinate 2,278 of JBGPLD010000218.1, read as the reverse complement.
GCCCGCGCTGGTTTCGGGCCAGATGAATGGAATCCGAGGAAACGCGTTCTCCAGGGCGCGGCGGTTGTGGCCGATCTCCACCACCAGCAGCCCGTCGGGCCGCAGAAAGAGGGCGGCTTCACGCAGAATCCGGCGCACGAAGCGCAATCCGTCACGGCCGCCCGCGAGGGCAAGCTTCGGCTCATGCCGGTATTCCCGTGGCAGCCTGCCCATGGATCGGGCATCGACGTAGGGCGGGTTGGCGACGATGAGATCGTATTTTTCATCCGGCAATCCGGCGAACAGATCGGCGCGGGCAAGCCGCACGCGCCGGCCCACGCCATGCGCGTTCACATTGCGCCGCGCGACTGCGAGCGCCGCGCGCGAGATGTCGGTCGCATCCACCCTGGCGCGCGGGAAAGCCAGCGCCATCAGCACGGCAAGGCTGCCCGACCCGGTGCAGAGGTCCAGCGCGCGCCGCACGCGCGAGGGGCGCGCCACCCACGGCCGAATGCGGTCGTGCAGCAGCTCCGCGATGAAAGAGCGCGGCACGATGACCCGCTCATTGACATAGAAGCGCTGCCCGCACAGCCAGGCTTCATGTATCAGGTAGGCAAGCGGTGAGCGTGTTCGCACGCGCTGCTCGATAAGCCGATCGGCCCTACGGCGCTCTGCCGGCGTCAATTCGCGTGCAAGAGATCGCTCGAGCCGCTCATGCGGAAGGCGCAGCGCATGCGTCAGAAGCCAGGCAGCTTCGTCGCGCGCCGTACTTGTGCCGTGGCCGAAACAGAGACGGGCCCTGCGGAAGCGCCGTTCGGCGTATTCGAGCCAGCCGCGCAGCGTTGCGAGCCGCGCTTCGCCATGCGCCGGCATCAGTGGGGGTTACGCGCCGAGCAGCCGGGAGAGGACGCGCAGGTATATCTCGCGCAGCGGTTCGATTGCGTCGAGCTCGATATGCTCGTCCAGCTTGTGGATGGAGTCGTTCACAGGGCCGAACTCCACGACTTCAGGGCAGATTCCTGAAATGAAGCGGCCATCGGAAGTGCCGCCCGTGGTGCTGATTTCCGGGGCAGCGCCGGTGACTTCGCGGATCGCGGTGCTCAGCGTCTGGACCAGAGTCCCGCGCGGGGTGAGATAAGGCGCGGCCGACAGCGACCACTGCAATTCGTAGTCCAGGCCGTGGCGATCCAGTATGGAATGCACTCTGCGCTTCAGATCCTCCGGTGTGCTCGCCGTGGAGAAACGGAAATTGAACAGCACCTCCAGCTCTCCCGGGATGACGTTGCTCACTCCGGTTCCGGCGTGGATATTGGAGATTTGCCAGGTGGTGGGCGGAAAATCCACGTTGCCCTTGTCCCATTGAGTCGAGACGAGTTCGGCGAGTGCCGTCGCGGCATGGTGCACGGGGTTCTTCGCCAGATGCGGGTAGGCAACATGGCCCTGGACGCCCTTCACAAGAAGCGTTCCCGACAGGGATCCGCGCCGGCCGTTCTTGATCGTGTCGCCGAGCCTGGAAACGCAGGTCGGTTCACCGACAATGCAATAGTCGATGCGCTCGCCGCGGCTCTTGAGCAACTCGACAATCCGCACGGTGCCGTCCACGGCCACGCCTTCCTCGTCGGAGGTGATGAGCAGGGCGATCGAGCCGTTGTGGGCGGGAAATTTCTTCAGGAAATGTTCGACCGCGACGACGAAAGCTGCGATCGAGGTTTTCATGTCGGCGGCGCCGCGACCGAAAAGCTTGCCGTCGCGCTCGGTCGGCACGAACGGGTCGGAGTGCCATTTGTCTAGCGGGCCGGTGGGCACGACATCGGTGTGACCGGCGAAGCACAAAAGGGGCCGGGCGCTGCCGCGTCGCGCCCAGAGATTGGTGACGTCGCCATGCCGGATCGGCTCGATCTTGAATCCCATCCGCGCGAGGTGCCTGGCGAGCAGATCCTGGCAGCCGCCGTCTTCGGGCGTGATCGAACGCCGCGCGATGAGTTCGCGCGCGAGATTGAGAGTGGCCTCAGGGGCGGGCATAGTCTCGAGGGTCGAAGCCGATGCGTACTTTACCCGCATGCTCGATCACCGGGCGCTTGATCACGGCGGGAAATTCGAGCATCAGTGCGCTCGCGGCAATCCTGGAATTTATCGCGGCACGGCGCTTCTCGGGCAGCCGGCGCCAGGTCGTCCCGGCGCGATTGAGAAATGCGGGCCACTCCTGCGCGCCAAGCCACCGCGCGAGCAGCGCCCGGTCAATTCCGTCTTTGCGGAAGTCGTGAAAATCGGCGGGAATGCCGCGGGCAGCGAACCACTT
>JBGPLD010000217.1:0-3754 GCA_041486325.1 Gammaproteobacteria bacterium | reverse complement strand
TCAAATCACCCAGCGCTGCGTTAAGGCTCTCGCCAGCGAGTACGCGGCCAAGAATTTCGCCGGCCGCAGCGAAGGATTGGGCCAGGGAATGGGGATGGGCGACCGAGGCGGTGGACAAAGGCGTGCAAGCGCAAGGTAACGAGCGTTACCCGGCATTATAGACGCCGGAAGTCCGCTCCCGAAATCAGGTGCCGTCACGCATCTCGAAGCGCTCGCCGGCCGTGAGCGAAAATCCCGGCAGAAACTCGGCCGTGGCGAGCCGCCTGCCTCCAGGCCGCTGTATCACGGTTGCCAGTATCGCGCCTTCGCCACAGGCAACGAGCACCCCATTCGCCCCCGCGCTCAGCACTTCTCCGGGGGTTCCGCTCCCCGACGCTAAAATGCACTGCCATATTTTCAGATCCACTCCCCGAATTCGCGTACTCGCGCCCGGCGAAGGATTCAATGCGCGAATTCGCCGATTGACGCCGAGTGCGGATTCGCGCCAATCCAAGCGTGCTTCGCGCTTGTCGAGCTTGGCCGCGTAGGTTGCCCCTTGCGACGGCTGTGGCAACGTCTTGACCTCGCCGGCCTGAAGGGCATCGAGCGAGCGTACGATGAGGCGCCCTCCGAGCGCAGCCAGCGTATCGTGAAGCGTTGCCGCAGTATCGTTTTCAGAAATTGCGATTTCTTCCTGCAGCAGAATGGGGCCGGTGTCGAGTCCCGTGTCCATTTGCATTATGGATATCCCCGTGTTGCGATCTCCGGCGAGCAACGCTCGCTGGATGGGAGCGGCGCCGCGCCAGCGCGGCAGCAGCGACGCGTGGACGTTGTAGGCGCCCAAGCGCGGAATAGCGAGCATCGCTTGCGGCAGTATCAAACCATAGGCAGCGACCACCATTACATCGGGATTGTGGCGGCGCAATTGCTCGTGCACTGACACTTCTCTTAGGTTTTCGGGCTGCTCGAGCGGAACGCCGTGGACGAGCGCAAGCCGCTTCACCGGCGAGGCGGCGCGGACTTGGCCTCGCCCCGCCGGTCTATCCGGCTGGGTGAATACTCCGACAACGTGGTGGCGGCTTTCTAGGAGCGCGGCGAGGCAGCGAGCGGCGAACTCGGGCGTGCCGGCAAAGAAAACGTTCAATGAAACATTCGCCTTTCCAGAGAACAATACACAAAAGGCCCAGCCCCCTAGGCGGTCTGTCGAAGTTGCCTTTTAAGCTTCGCCTTGATGCGCTGCTGCTTCAGGCGCGAAAGATAATCGATAAAAACCTTGCCCTCGAGATGATCCATCTCATGCTGAATGCAGATGGCGAGGAGGTTTTCGGCGGTCATGGAAAAAGGCAGACCTTCCGTGTCAAGGGCACACACGGTCACGCGTTCCGAGCGATCAACCGGCTCATAGATCCCCGGAACCGACAGGCAGCCTTCTTCAACGTACTGACTGCCCTCGCGAGCGATGATCACCGGATTGATGAGCACCAAGAGCTGGTCGCGTTTCTCCGAGGCGTCAATCACGATCACCTGTCTGTGCACGTCCACCTGGGTCGCCGCAAGCCCCACTCCGCAGGCGGCGTACATGGTTTCGGCCATGTCGCGCACAAGCGTGCGGGTCGAGTCGTCCACTTCACCAACGCACGCGGCCTTCTTATAGAGCCTCGGATCAGGGTAGCGCAAGACGTTTAGAAGCGCCATAAATACTTGCAAATTGAAAGAATTAGAGGCAGAATTTAATGCGGACTGTAAAAAGCGTGCTGGATTGGCTAATATTAGGACTTTGGCGCGCGATTCCCGACGAGGCCGTCATGCAAAAGTCTATCACAGCTCTTCTGGCTCTCGCCCTCTGGGGCGGGATTCCGTTAGCGCTTGCCCAAGGCGAACTCAAACTGCAGGAAGGCGCACCCGACCGCCATGTCGTGGAAAGAGGCGACACCCTCTGGAGCATCTCCAGCAAGTTCCTCAGCGACCCGTGGCGCTGGCCGGAGATCTGGCGCATGAATCAGGAACAGATCAGGAATCCTCACCTCATCTATCCCGGCGATGTAATTGTCCTTGACCGGAGCGTGAGCCCGCCGCAATTGCGCCTTGAGAGCGCGGCACGCGGGGGCACCGCCATAGAGGGCGCGGGAAGAGACGGCGGGGCCAAAATTTCGCCGAGAGCATACATAGATTCATTGGGCGACGGTGCAATCCCGGCCATATCGCCCCGGAAAATCGAGCCGTTCCTTACGCAGCCGCTCATCATCGAGGAGGGCGGCCTGGACAATGCGCCACGCGTCCTCGCCACCGAAGAAGATCGCGTAAATCTGGGGCCGAGGGGGATTGCCTATGTCAGCGGTGTGGGCCGTGCCGAGTCTCCCCTGTGGCAGGTATACCGCCCCGGGCGCCCGCTCGTTGATCCGGAAAGCAGCAGGACGCTGGGAATCGAGGCGGTATTCCTCGGTACCGCACGCGTCACCCGCGCCGGCGAACCCGCCACCGTCCAGATCATGACCTCCAAGATGGAGATCTCGGCGGGGGATCGTCTGATTCCCGCGCCGCCGCCGACGATTCCGTTGTACGTGCCGCATGCTCCTGCAACGGCCATTCAGGGCCGCATCATCGGCCTTTACGATGCCCTCGATTCAAGCGTGGGTGGGCGCGATTCGATCATTTCCATTAACAGGGGCAAGCGCGACGGCCTCGAGCTCGGTCATGTACTCGCCGTGTACCGAAACGTGGTGGTCTACGATCAGCAGAGATACTCGTCGCGTGATTCGGCGCCGAGCATCCAGCTTCCTCCTGAGCGTTACGGCCTGATATTCGTCTTCCGCACATTCGATGCGGTCTCGTATGCGCTCGTAATGGACAGCTCGCGGCCGATCCAGCCGGGCGACATCGTCCAGACTCCCTGACCCGGGACGGGTTCCTCGCACCATCACCGAGCCCCTCGTGCATGACTCGCGCGGAGGATCTGGCTGCCTGGATCGACCTCAGCCTCGTTCCGGGTCTGGGGGACCGCAACTTCCGTTTCCTGCTTTCGGCGTTCGGGCTGCCGGCCCAGATTCTGAGCGCAAGCCCGACGCAGCTCGGTCGTTTCGTGTCCAATTCGCTCGCCTTGCGCATTGCCGAGCACAATCGTGGCGCCGAAGTCGAAAAAGCCCTGCATTGGGCGGCCGGGCCCGGATGCATGGTCATCACGCTCGCCGATGCGGAATATCCGAAGCAGCTCCTGGAAATTCCGGATCCGCCGCCGCTGCTATATGTCGTCGGCAACGCAAAGCTGCTTGGTGCCCCCGCTCTTGCCGTGGTCGGCAGCCGCAACGCCACTCCACAGGGCATTGAAAACGCTCTTGCTTTCGCACGCGCATTCAGTGATAGCGGACTTACGATCGTGAGCGGATTGGCGATAGGTATTGACGGCGCCGCGCACCGCGGTGGCCTGCAGGGCCGTGGCTCGACCGTCGCGGTACTCGGCACCGGCATTGACATCGTTTATCCGAAGCGCAATGAAACGCTTGCAAAGGAAATTGCCGCGCGCGGCGCGCTCGTATCCGAGTTCGCGCTCGGCACGCCCCCCAATCCAGGCCACTTTCCGCGCCGCAATCGCCTGATCTCGGGCCTTTCCCGGGGATGCCTTGTCATCGAAGCTGCCCTTTCCTCCGGCTCGCTCATCACGGCAAAGCTCGCCGCGGAGCAGGGGCGCGAGGTATTCGCCGTACCCGGATCGATCCATTCGCCGCATTCGAAGGGCTGCCATGCGCTCATCAAGCAGGGCGCCAAGCTGGTGGAGAGC
>JBGPLD010000216.1:0-3759 GCA_041486325.1 Gammaproteobacteria bacterium | reverse complement strand
TCGCGCTGCCGAAGGGCCGCGCGAGCGGCCTTGCCTTCGTCGCCGCCTTTGTAGCCGAGGTCAAGGCGTCGGGCCTGGTGCGGCAATCGATCGAGCGCGCGGGCCTGCGCGGCGTCACCGTCTCGCCCTAGCGTGCACAACCAGTAATGGAAATGGAGCGCACTTCGATATGATCCCGGAGTCCGAAAGAAAGAAATTTGCCCTCCTGCTCGCCGCGCTGCTTGCGGCGTCGGCCTTCGGGTACTGGGGCTACAGCACGTACAGAAAGCGCGATCTGCAAGGGACCGTCGTGGAGCTCGTGAAAGACACGAGCCTGCGGCTTCGCGAAGCGCTGAGCATCGAGACGGGTTCGCAACCCGACCGGCCGGAGGTCGTTCGCAAGCTCGATGACCACACGCTGGAAGTCGACAAGCATCTCATGGAGCTTCGCTCCAAAAGCGCATCGCCCGATCGCGCGCTGATGGACGCCGCGGACGAGTACCTGTTGACCGCGCGCCAGATCCTGCGCGAACAGGCCTCCAGCCACCGGTACCGCATCGAGTTATCGCTCAGCATGCAGGGACTGCTGGAGCACATGCGCACCGCGAACCGGCGATCCGAGTCCTGGATCAAGGAGGCAATTGGCGCGAAAGATCGCGTCGAAAAGGACTATTTCAGCTACAAGCTCTCGGTGGAGGCATTCGGCCGCCTGCTCGATTCGTACCCCGAAGCGCGCGCAAGGCTCGCCGCGCACGTGGATGCAGCGCTGCTGGTCGAGCCGGCACTCGCCAGAGAAGCCCGCAAGCAGGAGCTCGATTCCTCGAAGCAGGCCGCGGGCGAAATGGAAAGGGCGCGGCGCCTTGCGGGCGTTCGCTAAGGCGACGATTCCCGGCTGCATGCCTCCGCCGGCCGGTACCGGCCGGCGGATCAGGATTTCCAGTATTTCATGAGCCGCGTCGCCACGACCTGCTCGTAAGTCGCGGGGCCCGAGAGCAGGCCGATGTCTTGAGCGAAAGCGTTGAGCGCATCGGCGGTCTGCTTCGTGATCGCGGGATCGTAGAACGGCGCATCGCGCCGGACCAGCTCGGCGATCAGCGCCGTCTCGGCGGCGGGAAAGTACCTTCTCGCGGCCTCCGTCGCCAGGGTCGGATCCGCCTTCAGCACGCGCTGCGCGCCGGCGATGGCGCGCACGGCAACCGCGGCCTGCTCGGGCTGCTCGTCGATCTTCTTCTGCGTGGCGACCAGAGCGGGGAAGGTATAGTGACGCGCCCCCGGCGGCCCGTCGCCGCGGCGCGCGTCGATCACGAGGGTGCCGAAGCCGCCGCGCACGGCGACCTCCGCGCCCATCGCGTTCGCCCAGAAGCCGTCCACTTTCCCTTCTTCGAGCGCCTTTGCGGCCGCGAGGCCGAAAGAGACGCCGGCGCCGGCGCTTCCGGGGATCGCGCCGATGATCACGTCGCGCTCGGGATCCATGCCGGCTTCGCCCAGCATGCGTTTCAGGCCGTCCACCGGACCGGGCGCAGCGCCGATGCGCAGGCCCTTGAGCGCGCTCAAATCGCCGCGCGCCGCGCCGATGTCCTTGCGCAGGACGAGGAACCAGTACATGTTCTGCGACAGCGCGCACAGGAGCCTGCAGCCGTGCCAGTCCCTGAAGGCATAGAGCGGCGCATGCGCCGCACCGCCCGCGAAGTCGATCTTGCCGTCGCGAAGGCTCTCGAAGGTCCGTGTGACCGGGAACATCAGCTCGACCGCCGCATCGAGGCCTTCCTTCCTGAAAAAACCGAGCTCGACAGCGGCGATCACCGGGAAATACGAAGGCGAAATCATGTCGGGGATGGCAATGCGTAGCGGCATGGAAACGTCCCTGGATTCCTTTTTTTTCGAACTCTACACTGATTGTGCCGGCCAAAGGGCCGCGCGGAGCTGACCGGCCGCAAAGGCCGGGGACCCGGCACCGAAGGAATTCGTCGCTGCTATTGATCCGGCAGACGGCGCCTCACGCCGCAAGAACGATGATCGAGGCGATCACATTCCCGGAGCCACGCTTACGCCGCGCAGGCCGGAAGCCTCTATGGCGCGCGCAACGGCGCCCGAAGCCTTCGACTGCTCGACGAAGACGTTGACGTAGGCGAGCGCGGCCGGCCGGCCTTTGGGCAATACCATGGTCAACTCGGCGGCAGAAAAGCGGTCCTCGAGAACGCGCGCGCCCGGCAGGCCCTCGGCCAGCCCCAGCAGCATAGTGCGGTTCTGGGCGTACGCCTGCGCCTTGCCCTGCTTGATCAGCTCGAAGGCCGCCGGCTCGTTCTCCGCTGGCGTCAGCTCGGCCTGCTTGAGCGTGCGCTGGAGGAAAAGCGTCGTGGCGGCGCCGCGGGCCGCGGCGATGCGAATGCCGGGCTGGTCAGCCCCGGCCACGCTGCGAATCGATGAACCGGGCGGCACCAGGTAAGTGAGATCGACGATCATGTGCGGGGGCGCAAAGTCGATGAGATTGCGCCGCGCGGGATCGAAGGCGACCACCGCGATGTCCCAGGCGCCGGTCTTGGCATCCTCCATGAGCTTCGCCACGGCGGTGTACTCGATCGGCGCAAAGCCCACTCCGGCCCGCTCGGCCAGCGCTTTTCCGAGAATGAATGTCGTTCCCCCGAGCTCGCCCGTCGCCTTGTTCCGGGTGGCGATGACCGGATTCCCGGTGAAGAGCGCGACGCGCAGCGAGCCCGTGGGCGCGAGTTCAGTCCTGGGTACGGACATGTTCGTCGTTCCGGCGCAGCCGGCCATAAGAGGAAGCAGGAAAACGGCGGAAATCGATGCGATTCTGAGCATGCGGCACTCTCCTTTCAGTGCGGGAACAGCGCGTTGAAATCAATCGTGGCCCGAGAAATTTTATTGTTATCGGGAGAGAATTCGTGAAGGACCCATGTTATCAGGTGCAACGGTCCGGGCCGCTTCACGCCCTCAGCGGCTTGTAGCGTATGCGCTTCGGCCTGGCCGCTTCCTCGCCGAGCCGCTTGATCTTGTCGGACTCGTATTCGTGGTAGTTGCCGTTGAAGAACGCCACCCTGGATTCGCCCTCGAATGCGAGGATGTGGGTGGCGATGCGGTCGAGGAACCAGCGGTCGTGCGAAATGACGAGCACGCTGCCGGCGAATTCAAGCAGCGCGTCCTCGAGCGCACGCAGCGTCTCGACGTCGAGATCGTTCGAGGGCTCGTCGAGCAGCAGCACATTCGCCCCGGAGACCAATGTCTTGGCGAGATGCAGCCGCCCGCGCTCGCCGCCGGAGAGCGTGCCGACTTTCTTCTGCTGGTCGGTGCCCTTGAAGTTGAAGCGGCCGACGTAGGAGCGCGAGGGCATCTCGAACTTGCCCACGGTCAGGATGTCTGCGCCGCCGGATATGTATTCCCACACGGACTTGTCGCCTTCGAGCGCGTCACGCGACTGGTCGACGAAGGCCATCTTCACCGTCGGACCGATCGCGATCTTGCCCTTGTCCGCTTTTTCCTTGCCAATGATCATCCGGATGAGCGTGGACTTGCCCGCGCCGTTGGGGCCGATGATGCCGACGATCGCGCCGGGCGGGACCTTGAAGGACAAGTCGTCGATCAGCAGGCGCTCGCCGTAGCCCTTGCTCACGCCCTTGAACTCGATCACGGAATCGCCCAGGCGTTCGGCCACCGGAATGAAGATTTCCTGCGTCTCGTTGCGCTTCTGGTACTCGTACGAGTTCAACTCTTCGAAGCGTGCGAGACGCGCTTTGCTCTTGGCCTGGCGTCCCTTGGCGTTCT
>JBGPLD010000215.1:0-3772 GCA_041486325.1 Gammaproteobacteria bacterium | reverse complement strand
CGCTCCTTCCCTTGGCCGTAAAGCGCAGTATCAGGGTCGAGTCCGCGTCGCCCTTCCTGAAAGCGGTCGAGCGCCAGGCCTGAACGATCAGCCGGCCGGGAACGGTTTGCAGGATCCGGCCGCTCAATGCCCCGCCGAAGGCGCTGAACTTCGAGCCGGGCCGGGCGCCGATCACAACCTTGTGGCCGGTGATGGCCGCGTGCTTTTTCGGGTTGAGGTACATCGCGTACAAATCTCCGGCCGGGGCGGGCAGTACCACCGACTGCTTGACGAGCTTGGGCATGATGTTCTTTTCGCTTTGAAATTCGATCGGCGCGAAAGCGGCGAAGCGCCATGATAGCGCTTCCGCGGCGCCGCTCTGGGTTCAGAAGCGCCTGGACGCGGGCGAGCGCTGGTCTTGCTACCAGCTCCTGCGTAATCCGATAAAAACAGCGTGAGGCATGATGCTCAAAACAAAAGGGGAGTCCCGATGGTGAGCGTAATAGCCGGACGCGGTGCCCAGCGCGAAGCCGGCGAGGACGTCGGTCTGCCAATGCGCCTGCACCTTCATGCGGGCGATGGCGTCGTAGAGCGGCAGCACCTCCAGCGCGTAAACAGACGGGTTGTCCGCTCCGTATTCCAGGACGAACGGCGTCACGATCGCACTCACCGCAGCCACCTCGCCGCTTGGAAAGCTTTGATGGCCGGGTCCCTGAAACCAGTCGTTGGGGTTGTCGCTCTGCGCGGGGCGGGACCGGCTGAAGGCGTATTTCAGCGGCTGCACCGCCAGTCCGGCAAGCAGCGACGCGTCGATCGCCTCCCAGTAGGTTCTCCCGATCCTGGACTCGCCGCCCTCCCAGAGCCCGCCGGCAAATTCTCCGACAATCATGAAATTTATGAGCGCCAGCTGGTTGCTGCGATTCCAGATGCCGCTGTCGTCGTAGGGAAGTTTATGGTCGATTCCGAGCGGTCCGCCGCCCGCCCCAGCCGGATCGGCGATCGACACCAGAATCAGCCCCAAGACGAATGCGAGGCTGATTATTATTTGTTTTCCGCGCCGTGGACGGCTTTCCGGAAGCTTCATTGCATTCTTGCGATTGATATCAGCGCAGATTTCATTCAGGCAACAGGGACGAGACGCTTGCCGCTATCTGAGGACAAACATCGCGGCGACCGCGGCTGCCATGACCGCCGTGGATACCCAGCCGAGCACCCGCAGGCGGCGCTTGATCACGAAAGTGCCCATGACCGCCGGCTTTGCTGCGAGCAGCATCATGACCGCCATGATCGGCACTGCAATCACCCCGTTGATGACCGCCGCCCACAGAAGCGTCTTGATCGGGTCAACCCCGGAGAAATCGATCGCGACCCCGAGCAGCGTCGCTACGGTCAGGATGAAATAGAAACCGCGCGCCTCGGCCAGCGGCAGCCCCAGGCCGATGGGCCAGCGAAAGCTTTCCGCTACCGCATACGCCGCGGACCCCGCGAGGACCGGAACGGCCAGCAGCCCGGTGCCGATGATGCCCGCCGCAAAAAGCAGAAACGCAAAATCCCCTGCAAGAGGGCGAAGCGCTCCTGCGGCCTGGGCCGACGTCTGAATGTCGGTTACGCCCGCCGCATGCAGCGTCACCGCGGTGGTGAGCATGATGCACAAGGCGATCAGGTTGGAAAAAACCATGCCGATGTAAGTATCGATCTTGATGCGTCTCAGGTTCGAGCGGGCCTGCTCGGGGGCGGTCTTGAGCGGTTCGTGTCCGGGCGTGGCGCGCTGCTCCTCGACTTCCTGGGATGCCTGCCAGAAGAAGAGATAGGGACTGATCGTCGTGCCGAGCACCGCCACGAGCGTCGCGACGTAGTCGCTCTTGAACGAAAGCTGCGGCAACAGGGCCCCCGCGAGGGCCTCTCCCAATGGGACATGCACCACGAACACGGTCCCGACATAGGAAAACAGCGCCAGGGTGAGCCACTTGAGGATCGGCGCGTAGCGCGGGAACGGCACGAAGATCTGCAGCGTGAGCGAGACCAGCGCGAAAAACACGACATAAATCTCGCTGCGGCCGCCGGCGATCAGCTCCAGCGCATTTCCCATGGCGCCGAGATCCGCGGCGATGTTGATGGTATTGGCGATCAGCAGCAGGGAAACGATGAAATACAGGACAGGCCCCGGAAATTGCTCGCGAATGTTTGCCGCCAACCCGTGGCCCGTGACGCGGCCTATGCGCGCGCTCACGATCTGGATGCCGATCATGAGCGGCGTGGTGAATAGAACCGACCAGAGCAGCCCGTATCCGAATTGCGCGCCGGCCTGGGAGTAGGTGGCGATGCCGCTGGGATCGTCGTCCGCGGCGCCGGTAATGAGTCCCGGGCCCAGCTTCTTCAGCAGGGGCACGTGATCTTCGCTGTGTTCGTCCCAGACCGGGGGTTTCGTCGGGTTCACGGAGGGGCCCCTGTTTGCCCTCCCGATAGTAGTCCACGCGGGCTTGCGCGCGGCTGACGAAGCGCGCGACGCGGCCGGCCGGCACGCGCCGATCGGCGGACCGACTGAAGCTGGGCTACTTCTTGAAGTGCGAGCGCGCCTTCTCGAAGGCTTCGCGCATTTTCCCCCAGGATTCGTCCGCCCCGCGCGCGAGTTCCATCCACGCATCGCCCGAAGCCGACTGCACCTTGCGCATCTGTTCGATCGCCTGATCGCGCTTCTGGCGGAACGCGGTCAGCTGCTTCTCGTACTCGGCGTGCATGCTCGCCTGGGCTTCTTTGGCCTGCACTTCCCATTTCGCCACTTCCGCGTTCCATTGATCGAGCTGCACTTTGAGTTTGTCGACATAGTCATCACGTTTGCTCATTGGTTCTCCTTTTTTGTCGGTTCAGGGCTTCCCCGGCGCGGCATCTTGACCTTGGGAATCTCCGGGGATTGACTGGAAGGAATTCTACCCCCACCGGCGGCGCGGTGAATTTGTCGCCAAGCGCCGCGCATTTTGTGGCAGCCTCCCAGGTCAGGGAAGCTTGATCGCCTGGATGTCGGCCACGGCGCCGAACCCCAAGGTCCTGACAAAGGACACGTGGTGACCGCGCGTCGTGATGTTGTCGTCATGCACCGCGAAGCCCACGCTGTAGACGCCGCCTTCCTTGAGGGCCTTGTCGTCGTCGTTCGCGAGCCCCAGGGGACGGATCATCACGACGGTCCACATGCCGTCCTTCCAAAGCGCGATCGCGTTGTTGTCGGCGGCCGAGCCCTTCGCGTTTTCGCGGCTGATGACGTAATCGGGAATCATGTCGCCCGCCTTCCAGCCCGCATCGGGATCGAACGGCACGGCGTTCTGCTCGCGGACGAGGAAATGATCGCCCTTGCGCAAGTCGTCCGCGGTGATCGATTTGTAACCCGCCTTGTTCTGGTCCCACATGAACCTGGGCGCGTGCGTCTTCGGGTCCGCGTTGCTGCCGAACATGTCGCTGCCCGAGTCGGAGTTGCGGAACTCGAGGACATAGCCGTCGTCGGCCATGCCGACCGCGTGCGAGCGGTGGGCGCGCCACTGGATCAGGTCGACAAAGCCGCCTGCCGCCTTGATCTTCGCGATTTCATCGAGCGGCTTGCCGGTCTTCCAGTCCGAGGGGTCGGTTCGGGTTGCAGGCAGGTACTTGCGTACGTCGGTCTTCTTGATGGAATTCAGCAATGCATTGGCGGCAACCTCTTCCTTGGTGAATTGCTTGGGCATATCGCGCTGGCCGTCATGGCAGGTGAGCCAGCAGCCCTGCCGGGCGAATCCCGGCACCTTGCCGTCGTCGATCATGATCG
>JBGPLD010000214.1:0-3775 GCA_041486325.1 Gammaproteobacteria bacterium | reverse complement strand
GGTCCATTTCGTCCCAGCCCAAGGACATGCTCGACCGCCGCGTCGAGATCACGGGACCGACGGACCGCAAGATGGTGATTAACGCGCTCAACTCGGGCGCCTCCACATTCATGGCCGACTTCGAGGACGCCAACTGTCCGACCTGGGCGAACATGATCGCGGGTCAGATCAACTTGCGCGATGCGGTCCGGCGCTCAATCAGCTTCGAGCAGACCGGCAGGCGCTACCGGCTGAACGAGCTCGTTGCGGTGCTGATCCCGCGCCCGCGCGGCTGGCACCTGGATGAGAGACATATGCTCGTCGACGGCAAGCCGGTTTCGGGCGGGATATTCGATTTCGCGTTGTATTTCTTTCACAACGCAAAGGAGCTTATTGCGCGTGGAAGCGGACCGTATTTTTACCTGCCGAAGATGGAATCTCATCTCGAAGCGCGGCTGTGGAACGATATCTTCAAGCTGGCACAGAACGAGCTGGATGTGCCTCAGGGTACGATCAAGGCGACGGCGCTGATCGAAACCGTATTGGCTGCATTCGAGATGGACGAGATTCTGTGGGAGCTGCGCGGGCACTGCGCCGGTCTCAACATCGGCCGCTGGGACTATATTTTCTCCTGCATCAAGAAATTCCGCGCGAACAAGGATTTTTGCCTTGCCGACCGCGCTCAGGTCACCATGACCGCGCCGTTCATGCGCGCCTACGCGTTGCTCCTGGTGAAGACCTGCCACCGCAGGGGCGCACCGGCGATGGGCGGGATGACGGCGCAGATCCCGATCAAGAACGATCCGGTTGCGAATGAAGCGGCGATGGAAAAGGTGCGCAATGACAAGCTGCGCGAAGTGACCGACGGCTGCGACGGTACTTGGGTCGCGCATCCCGGCCTCGTGCCGATTGCAAGAGAGGTGTTCGACAGGCACATGCCGCAGCCGAACCAGTACGGCAGGCAGCGCGACGATGTGAGCATCGCTGTGAAGGATCTGCTGGACTTCCGTCCCGAGAAGCCGATTACCGAAACCGGCCTTCGCAACAACATCTCGGTCGGCATCCAGTACTTGGGCGCGTGGCTCGCCGGGAACGGGTGTGTGCCCGTGTTCAATCTGATGGAAGACGCGGCCACCGCCGAAATCTCGCGATCCCAGATCTGGCAATGGATCCGGTCGGCCAAGGGCGTGCTCGACGATGGCCGCAAGGTCACGAAGGACCTGTTCCGTCAGTTGCTACGTGAGGAGCTGCCGAAAGTGAAAATCTATCTTGGCGAGTCCGCGTGGAACGAGGGAAAGTACGAAGAAGGCGCGCGTCTTTTTGAAAAGATCACCACGGACGATGACTACGTGGAGTTTCTTACGCTTCCCGCGTACGCTCTCGTCGATTGAATTCTGGGCACACGCCGCGCTTCGCAGCTTCGGTTACTGCCGTTCTATAGCCGAGATGATGCGCTCGGGGGTGAGCGGCAGGTCACGCACGCGCACCCCGAGCGCGTGCGTGACGGCATTGGCAATCGCCGCCCCAGTGGGTCCCTGTGCGGCTTCTCCGGCGCCGACTGAAGGCAGCTCCGGCCGGTCGATCAATTCCACCTCCACGGCCGGCACTTCGCTGAATTTCAGGATCGGGTAGTCCTCCCAGCCGAGACTGATAATGCCCCTGGAATCGAACTTCACCTGCTCTTTGAGCGTCCAGCTGGTCGACTGGATCGCGCCGCCCTCGATCTGGTTGACCACGCCGTCAGGGTTGATGACGAGCCCGACGTCGACAGCAACGACAAGCCGCTTCACGCGAACCTCGTGGTCAACCTCGACCTCGGCGATCACGGCGCAATAGGCGCCGAGGTTCTTGTATTTCGCGAAGGCCATGCCGTGGCCTCGGTCCTCCGCAGACTTCCATTCGTTCCAGCCGGAGCGCCGCGCGGCCGCTTCTATCACGGCGCGGGCACGCAGGTCCTTGAGATGGCGCAGCCGGAATGAAACGGGATCGAGGCCGGCGGCGCTCGCAAGCTCGTCCATGAACGACTCGATCGCAAACACGTTGGCATAGGCTCCAAGCGAGCGCAGCGCCGACGTGCGCACGGGCATGTCGCGCACATAGTGGTTGACGATGCGCTGGTTCGGAAAATCGTAGAGCGGGATGGCATTACGGTCCGCGGCGCCTGCGGGAAGCGGCATGTTGATCGCGCTGGTCCGCTCAAACGGTCTGGAAAGGTGCCACGCGGCGGTAAGCGCCGGGCTGTCCGAGCGTCCCGGGCGATGACTGTGGCCGTTGCTCCACAATTCGTGTTGCCAATCGACAATGTTGCCGTCTGAATCGAGCGCGGCGCGAAGCGTCAGCGCCATCGCCGGTCCGCATGGAGCCCAGGCGAACTCGTCCTCGCGCGTCCACTGCACTTGCACCGGTCTTCCGCCCGCGGCGCGGGCGAGCAGCGCCGCGTCGAGCGCAACATCGTCGGCGCCGTTGTGCCCGTAGCAGCCCGCGCCCTCGACGTGCCTGACGACGACTGCATCCTCGCGAAGCCCGAGAGCCATGGCGAGGTCACGGCGCAGATTGAAGATTCCCTGGCTGTGGCTCCATACGTCCAGCGTGTCGCCCCGCCATTGTGCGATGGCGCAGGAAGGGCCGATCGAGGCGTGCGAGATATAGGGCTTGGTATAAGAGGCTTCGAGCGTCCTTGACGTGCGGGACTTCGCCGAAGCGTCCGTTTTTTCGCTGATGACGCCATGCTCGAAGGCGTGCTCCCGGAGCCAGGCGTGAATATCCCGGGGCAAGGCCTTGGTTTCTTCCCAATTGCAGGTCTGGAGCAGCGCGCGCCGGGCAGAGATCGCCACTTCTTCCCGGTCGGCGAGCACGCCGACGAAGCTGCCGTCGCGAACGACTGCGACCAATCCCGGCGTCGAGTTCACCTTGCCGTCGTCAAGTGAGGCGAGTTTCGCGAACTCGTACGGCGGGCGGACCACGCGGCCGTAGAGCATACCCGGCAGGACTGTGTCCTGAATGAAGCGAGGCCGGCCGGCGATCTTGTCCGGTAAATCGAGCCGCGGTGCGGATTTCCCGACCACGCGATAGTCGCGTGGCGACTTCAACTCCACGGATTCCTCGATTTCGCAGTCGAACAGCGCGTCCTCCGCGCATTCCCAATAGGTGGTACTTAGGCTCGTGCTGCGGCCGGCGGCGGAGATCGAGCCGTCGTCGACGCGCAACTCGCGAAGCGGCGCGCCCAGGCGCTGCGCCGCGCGCTCAAGAAGAAGCTCGCGCGCCTGGGCGCAGGCGCAACGCAGCGCAGCGCCCGAATCCTGTATCGAAAGACTTCCTGAAGTTACCCCCTCGTCAGCGCTGAGTGCCGTGTCGACCGCGACCATGCGAATGCGCTCAGGCGCGATCCCGAGCTCCTCGGCTGCAATCTGCGCGAGCGCGGTGAGAATGCCCTGACCGATTTCAACCTTGCCGCTGAAGATCGATACCGTGCCATCGCGATGGACGCGAAGCCACTGCGACAGGCGTGGATTTCTTTTCAGGCTCCCTGGACGCTTGAGCCCTTTGTCTGCTACGGTGTTCATGGGGCCAATTCCGCGGCGGCGCGCAACACCGCGCGCACCATGCGGTTATGCGAACCACAGCGGCACAGATTGCGATCGAGCGCGACGCGGACTTCGGACTCGGCCGGCCGGGGATTATTCGCGAGCAGTGCCGCGGCGCTGATGAGGATGCCGCTCGTGCAATACCCACATTGAGCTGCCTGCTCGGCGATGAACGCCTGCTGTAATGGATGCAGCTTGCCGTCCTTGCCCAG
>JBGPLD010000213.1:0-3777 GCA_041486325.1 Gammaproteobacteria bacterium | reverse complement strand
TGCATTCGAATACGGCAAAGCCTTCGCCGATTTCGGCAAGATGGAAACCCAGCAACTTCGCTATCGGTGGCGCGGGAATGCGTCCTTCCATCATCGCGGTGAGGTACTCGCGGCCGCTCATGCCCGCTGCCTGTTTCGCGCCGGGCATCGGGTCGTCCCAGGAAACGGTGAGGGTTCGTGCGTTCACCGCGTGGGTTCCTTGCGATTGATTCATGGCAGATCCTTCGTTGCGAGTCGGGATTGCACGATCAGGCTGCGGCTGGAATCTGATGTGCGGCGATCAGTCTCTCCAGTGCGGCTCGCGCCCGGTCCAGAGCGTGCGCATCGCCGAGCAGCCTGCGGTCGTGATGCGTGGCGAGCACGATGCCGAACAGCTCGAAGGTGAGCTGCCAGGGATCGGTCTCGGGCTTCAGGTGTCTTTCATCGATGGCGAGGCGAATCGCCTTGGCGATCGCGCCGCGCAACTCGCGTTGCCCGGCGACAAGGAGGTCGCGCACCGCGCCCGGGCGGTCGTCGTATTCGATGGACGCCGCGAGCATGAGGCAGCCGCCGGGAACCTCGCTTTGCTGCTCGACCCAGGAAAACCAGTTTGCGAGCAGCGCACGCAGGCGGGGAAGGCCGCGCGCCTCTTTCAACGCCGGCCGGAAGACGGTTTCCTCGAAACGCGCCTGTCCCTGCTTGAGGGTCTGGAGTTGCAGATCTTCTTTCGAGCCGAAGTGCGCGAACAGGCCGCTCTTTGACATTCCGAGGCGGGTCGCGAGCGAGCCGATGCTCAAGCCCTCGAGCCCGACGCGGCTGGCGAGGACAACAGCCTCGTTGAGGATCAAGGTGCGGGTTTGCCCGCCTTTGCGCATCCGCGCATAATAGTACGAACGTTCGTTATATACAAGTTATCAGAGAAGTCAGGTACTTACATATTAGGATAGTTCGGCCCGCCGCCCCCTTGGGGCGCCACCCAGACGATGTTCTGGGTCGGATCCTTGATATCGCAGGTCTTGCAGTGCACGCAATTCTGCGCGTTGATCTGCAAGCGCTTCGCCCTCACCTCCGGCCCCTCTCCCGGAGAGAGAGGAGAGTCATCATCGACGAATTCGTACACGCCCGCCGGGCAGTAACGCTGCTCGGGCCCTGCGTACTTCGCGAAGTTGACCGAAACGGGCACGCCGGCGTCCTTCAGGGTGAGGTGGCAGGGCTGGTTTTCCTCGTGGTTGGTGTTCGAGACGAACACCGAGGCAAGCCGGTCGAAAGTAAGCGTGCCGTCGGGCTTGGGATAGTCGATCGGCCGGAATTCCGACGCGGGGCGCAGGCATCCGTGGTCGGCGTGCCGGTGGTGCAGTGTCCAGGGGAATTTTCCGGCGAGAAGACTCTGCTCGATGCCGACCATCAGGGATCCGGAATACAGGCCCTTTGACATCCACTGCTTGAAGTTGCGCGAGCGGTAGAGCTCGTCGAACAGCCATGAATTCTCGAACGCGGCGCGGTACGCTCCCAGCTCGTCGCCGGCGCGCCCTGCCTGCAGCGCGTCGAACGCCGCTTCGGCAGCGAGCATTCCGGACTTGATCGCGGCGTGGCTGCCCTTGATTCGGGATGCGTTGAGAAAGCCCGCGTCGTCGCCGACGAGCGCTCCGCCGGGAAATGCGAGCGTGGGCAGCGACATCAACCCGCCCGCGGTGATGGCGCGTGCGCCATACGAGATGCGCTTGCCGCCTTCGAAAAACGTGCGGATCTGCGGGTGCGTTTTGTAGCGCTGGAATTCCTCGTACGGATCAAGATACGGATTCGCGTAGGCAAGTCCCACGACGAAGCCCACCGACACGAGGTTGTCCTCCATGTGGTAAAGGAACGAGCCGCCGTAGGTGCCGGCATCCAGCGGCCAGCCGGCCGAGTGGATGACCAGGCCGGGCTGGTGCTTTTTCGGATCGATCTCCCACAATTCCTTCAGCCCGATCCCGTATACCTGCGGGTCGCAATTCGCGTCGAGGCGATAACGCTCGATGACCTGTTTGCCGAGATGACCGCGGCAGCCCTCGGCGAAAAACGTGTACTTGCCGTGCAGCTCGATGCCCGGCTGATACTGGCCGGTCGGCTTGCCGTCGCGCCCTACGCCTGCGTCTCCGGTGGCGACGCCCTTTACTTCGCCTTTGTCGCCATACAGCACCTCGGCGGCGGCAAACCCGGGATAGATCTCGACCCCCAGGTTTTCTGCCTGCTTACCCAGCCAACGGCAGAAGTTGCCGAGGCTGACGACGTAATTGCCGTGATTGCGAAAGCATTCGGGCAAGAGGAATTCCGGCACCTTGAGCGAACCTGACCCGGTCAGGAACAGGAACCGGTCCTCGCTTACCGGCGTTCTGAGCGGAGCGCCCGATTCCTTCCACTTGGGGAACAATTCGTCGAGCGCGCGCGGATCCATCACCGCGCCGGAGAGGATGTGTGCGCCGATCTCCGAGCCTTTCTCGATCACGCAGACGCCGAGTTCCGCGTTTTTTTCTACGGCGAGCTGCTTCAGCCGGATCGCAGCGGCCAGGCCCGCCGGCCCGCCGCCGACGATCACTACGTCGTATTGCATCGATTCGCGTGGCACAATCTCTCCGGTACGGAAGCTCAAGTGCGATGTAGGTCAAATTATAATAGGGGCGAGAGGAGCACGGCGATGGCCGACAAACCGCTCTGGCAGCCGGGCCAGGAGCGCATCGAGGAGGCGAACCTCACGCGCTTCGCGCGCCAGGCGATCCGCGACTGGAGCCTCGGTATCAATACCTATCCTGCATTCTACCGGTGGACTGTCGAGCGGCCGGAGCAATTCTGGGATTCGCTGTGGAAGTTCGCCGGCGTGCGCTCGAGCGCAAAGAGCGCCCGGGTGCTCGTGGACGGTGACAGGATGCCGGGCGCAAAGTGGTTCCCCGATGCGCGCCTGAATTTCGCCGAAAACCTGTTGCGCCGGCGCGATGGCGCCACCGCGCTGGTGTTCTGGGGCGAGGACAGGGTCAAGCGCCGCGTTACCCATCGGGAGCTGTACGACCAGGTCTCGCGCCTTGCGCAGGCGCTGCGCGCGGCGGGGGTGAAACCCGGCGACCGCGTCGCCGCCTATCTGCCCAACATGCCCGAGGCCGCGTCGGCGATGCTCGCCGCGGCGAGCATCGGCGCGGCCTTTTCCACGTGCTCGCCCGATTTCGGCGTGCAGGGCGTGCTCGACCGCTTTGGCCAGATCGGGCCGGTGGTGTTGTTCGCGGCCGACGGCTATTTCTACAACGGCAAGACGATCGATTCGCTCGCCAAAGTGCGCGAGATCGCGGCCAGGCTCGCAAACCTCAGGCGCGTGGTCATCGTGCCCTACGTGAGCGCGAAGCCGGACGTGTCCGCCATCCCGAACGCCCAGCGCCTCGATGAATTCATCGCCGTTCAGCCCGGCGGGGACATCCGCTTCGAGCAGTTGCCCTTCGACCACCCGCTCTACATCCTGTTTTCATCGGGCACGACCGGGATGCCGAAATGCATCGTGCACGGCGCCGGCGGCGCGCTCCTGAAGCACTTGTGCGAGCAGCAACTGCACTGCGACCTCAAGCCCGGGGATCGCCTTTTCTACTTCACCACGCTGGGCTGGATGATGTGGAACTGGCTGGTAGCGGGTCTTGCGTCGGGAGCGGCGCTGCTGCTCTACGACGGCTCGCCGTTCGTGAACAACGGCGCGATCCTGTTCGATTACGCCGACGCCGAGGGCATGACCCACCTTGGCACATCGGCGAAATTCATCGATGCGATCGCCAAATCGGGCCT
>JBGPLD010000212.1:0-3820 GCA_041486325.1 Gammaproteobacteria bacterium | reverse complement strand
TGGGCCGCGATGACCGGCACGTTCCTGGCGGTAAAGGCGCTCGCTGACGCCGGAGCCGACCTCAACGTTCGCGACAGAAACGGCAACACGCCCCTGCACGCCGCGGCCAGGCACGACGACGTGGTCCTGGTCCACTATCTGCTCTCGAAGAACGTGCGTACCGACATCCGCAACGAGCGCGGCCAGACGCCGCTCGAAATGGCGAAGGTGGCCGGGCACCGCTCGGCTGCCAGCCTGCTGGAACGCTAGCGGCGCCGTGCACAGCGATGCCCGCGAAGAACTTCGGGACCGCGAGATCGTCTTCGCCGCTGGGTTCCTGCGCGCGGTTGCCAATGGCCTGATCGGCGTTGTCGCCGGGATCTATCTCGCCGACCTCGGGCTCAATCCCGCGGCGATGGGCGTGGTACTGAGTGCGGGCATCGCCGGGACCGCCTTCGGCGCCGCTGGCGTCACGTTCTGGGGCGATCGTGCGGGACGGCGGCGCTGGCTGATCGTGCTCGCCGTGCTCACCGCCGCGGGCGGAGCGGTGCTCGCCGCGGCCTCGCAGGTCGCGCTGCTCGGTGCCGCAGCCTTCCTCGGCATGATGAATTCCCTCGGCAAGGACCGCGCCGCGGCGCTGGCGCTCGAGCAGGCGATCCTGCCCTCGACCGGCGACGATGCCGGCCGCACGAAAGTATTCGCCTGGTACAACGTGGTCCAGGACATCGGCCATGGAATCGGCGCGGCGCTCGCGGTGCTGCCCTGGCTGCTGCGCGAATATGCCGGCCTGGGGCAGGTCGATTCTCTGCGCGGCGCGGTCGTGCTCTACGCGCTGCTCTACGCCGCGGCCGCGGCGCTCTACCTCGGCCTGTCGCGGCGCGCGGAGTCGCCCACGGCGGCGCTGCGAGTGCGCATCAGCCCTGCGAGCCGGACCATCCTGGCGAAAATGTCGCTGCTGTTCGCGCTGGACAGCTTCGCGGGAGGATTTCTCGGCAGCGCGTTGTTCGCCTTTTTCTTCCACCAGCAGTTCGGCGTGTCCGAGGCGGTGATCGGAATCCTGTTCGTCGGCGCGCGCGTCATGAATGCCTTTTCGCACCTCGGCGCGGCGTGGCTCGCCTCGCGCATCGGGCTGGTCAACACCATGGTGTTCACGCACACGCCCTCGAGCCTGCTCCTGATGACCATTCCGTTCATGGACAGCTTCGCGCTCGCGGCCGCTTTCTTCCTCCTGCGCGAAGGGCTGTCGGAGATGGACGTGCCGACGCGCCAGTCCTATCTGATGGCGGTGGTGCGGCCCGAAGAGCGCACCTTTGCCGGCGGCGTGACCAATCTCGCGCGCATGGGCGCGCGGGCCGTGTCGCCGGTGCTCGCGGGCGGAGCGATGCAGGCGCTCACGCTCGGGACGCCGCTGGTCGCCGCGGCCATGATGAAGATCCTCTACGATGTGCTGCTCTATGTCTCTTTCCGCAAGCTGAAAGCGCCTGAAGAGCGCGAGAGCGCAGTGCGAAACTCCATCAAGCCCTGAGGATTGCCGCGGCGAACAGCGCCCAGGCGACGAGAAAGGCGATGCCGCCGGTCGGCGCCACCGCGCCGAGTGAGCGCATGCCGGTCAGCGCGAGTGCGTACAGGCTTCCGGAAAACAGCACGATTCCGGCGAGCATCAGCCAGCCCGACCATTTGAGCAGTGCAGAGTCCGGCAATTGCATTGCTACGAGCCCCACCGCGATCAGTCCGAAGGCGTGATAGAAGTGATACTCGACGCCGGTGTGCCACACGGCGAGCATCTCGGCGGAAAGACGCCCCTTCAGCGCGTGCGCGCCGAACGCGCCGGTCGCCACCGCGGCGAGCGCCATGAATCCACCCGCGGCGAGGAATAATCTTGTGCTTGTGGTCATCGAGGCCGTCAGGGGCTTTTTCCGGCGGGGGTCGCTTCGCGGAAGAGCAGCCCCGAGGCGGACACGCGCAGCTCGAGCTCGGCGGGTTCCGTCACCGGCACGAACGTTGCCGAGCCGTATTCGGCATCGAGGATCGGCGCGAGAAACGCGTAGCGCCGGCGCAGCTCGAACAGATCCACCTGCCTCTGCTGGCCGAGCGTATGCACGGTACGGGCGGCCGAGCGCTCCTGCCCGATGTCCCGGTAGCGTCCCGCCACGCGGTCGAGCTCGTAGGCGGTGTGCAGGCCCAGCACGTTCGCGAGCGGTTTCCACTTGAGGATGTGCGCGTCCACATAGATCTCGTCACCGGCCAGCGCATAGGTCGCCCTGCGACCGTCGGAATGGAGAAATGTCGCCGCGAAGCGCTTTGGGCCGTCGGGCCGCACCGAGACGCGCGCGGCGATCTCTTCGTGCGTGAGCGCCCGGTATCCCTGGATGCCGACGGCGAGCGCCCCCGCGAGGCCTCCGAGCGAGAGCAGGAGCAGCCCGCAGACCGTGCGCAGAGCGAATCGGAACGGCCTCGCCCGGATCAGCGCCGCGATTCCGGCCAGGACCAGGATCGCGCCGAACGCCCCGAGTGCGAGGGCGGCGATGAAGAAAGGCGATTCGGCTAGCTGCGGCGACATGGCCGGACCAGGCGCGCGGTCACGTATCCTCGTCGTCGCCGGCGAAGCGCGTCGCCACGACCTGAAGCGTGAGCGCGGCCAGCGCGAGCATGAGTATCGCGCCGGCAATGATCACGACGGTCTGGCTCGACATCGCCTTCATGTCGATTGTCAGCGAGCGGGTCAGCGCCGTGATCGCGACGTAGACGAGAAAACGGACCGGCAGGCGGCGGGACTTGAAATACACCCCTATCATCGCTCCCAGCTCCAGGTAGATGAAAAGGAGCAGGATGTCGTGCAGCTGCGCGTATCCGCTGCGCATGATGCCCAGATAGGCAACCACCGCCGACCAGACGATCGTCCCCCCGATTACGAACAAGGCCGTCAGGTGAAAGCCCGTGACCAGGATGTTTCCCACCTCCTGGATGCGCGGCAAGATCGGACGTTTGCTCATGATTCAGCCCCCTTGTTGTGAACCGGCCGGTCGCGGAAGGACCCGGATCTACGGCTCGCCGGCACGCTGCGCTCTGGCGAAAACGAAATATCCGGCCGACAATCCGAGCAGGAGCGCGGCCAGCCCGATGAGCGTTTCCGCCGGCAGCTCGCTGACGTCGAGCATCACGATCTTGCTGCAGAGCGCGATGATCGCCACTTCGATCACGACCCTGGGCTCGATGCTGTGGTGCGTCAGGTGGAATTTCAGCACTTTCAGCAGCTCGAAACTGATCAGGATGATGAGGAAAAGGCCGAAGGACTGGAACAGCGTCTCCGGGTCGATGAGCAGGAACGGGGGACTGAAAACATGCTCAAGCAGCGTTCGTCCCATCTCGAAGGCGCCCAACACCACCGAAACCAGCAGCATCGCGATCAGGACCCAGACGAGCAGCGTTTCGATCCGTTCAACGAATTTCATCGCATTGTTCCGGCGCGGTTTGAATCAGCGATCGAAAAATATGTAAAGAACCGGAGCAAGGATTCCGATGCCGACCAGGAAGACCACGGCCTTGGGGGAAGTGAACGCGAGCATCCCCAGCGGCACGAGCACGAACACGGCGACGGGAATCCACAAGGACAGAGACCTGGCGGAAATGCGCGACAGGATGTCTCTCAGGAGCGCGGCCGCGGACCTTCGGTCGAAACTCGCGCGCCGGGCCTCGCGGCGCGCAGGCGGCACGAGATGCGGCAGCGCCCTGTGCTCCAGCCAGGAAAAGTACACCAGCAACTGCGCGGCAATGCCGGCCAGCCAGACCGCAATCCCCAGCAACAGCACCGCAAATCCGAGAAACGGCGCGGGAGGCCTGA
>JBGPLD010000211.1:0-3830 GCA_041486325.1 Gammaproteobacteria bacterium | reverse complement strand
GGCACTTGGCTGCGCCAGGCCGAGCGCGGTCTGGACAAAGCGCGGCTGCGTCGCGTGCGACGCCAGGGCAACCGGAGAGGCGAGCGCTGCGGGAGTCTCGGCCGCGGTTCCGGAAAGCCCCTTGGCGACCGCGTGCAGCACGAACTGGTGCACTGCACGTGATTCGCGGAAGCGAATCTCGATTTTCGCCGGGTGCACGTTGACGTCGATGCCGCGCGGGTCGATCTCGATGAACAGCACGTAGGCTGGATGGCGCTCCCCGTGCAGGACATCTCGATAGGCTTCGCGAAGCGCGTGCGCGAGCACTTTATCGCGCACGAAGCGTCCGTTTACAAAAACGATCTGGGCGTCGCGCGAAGCGCGGGTGTAGGCGGGCGAGCCGGCGAATCCGGATATGCGCAGCGTGCCGCCGTCGGCTTGGATCATGCGCATCGAGCGCGCGAACTCCTCGCCGAGGGCGGCCTCGACCCGCCGGGCCGGATCGGATGGCGCGTGACGCGCGACAACCTTGCCGTTGTGCCGCAGCGTGAAGGCGACATCGGGACGCGACAGCGCTGCGCGCGTGAATACATCCTCGCAATGGGCGAATTCGGTGGCGTCGCTGCGCAGGAACTTGCGGCGCGCCGGCGTATTGTAATAAAGGTCGCTCACCTCGACCGCGGTCCCGGTCGGGTGCGCAGCCGGCTGCACTGTGCCGGTCTTGCCGCCTTCGGCGCCGATAGAATAAGCGCGGGCCGCTCCCTCTGCCCTGCTGAGCAGAGAGACGCGCGCGATCGAGGCGATGCTCGCGAGTGCCTCGCCGCGAAACCCCAGCGAGCGCACTTGCTCAAGGTCTGCGAGCGACGCTATCTTGCTGGTCGCGTGCCGCGCGAACGCGAGCACGAGGTCTTCCTGTCCGATGCCCGAGCCGTTGTCGACGACTCGGATCTGCTTGATGCCGCCTTCGTTGAGCGCGACGCCGACGTCCGTGGCCCCGGCGTCGAGGCTGTTCTCGAGCAATTCCTTCAGCACTGAGGCTGGCCGCTCGACGACCTCGCCCGCAGCGATCTGGCTAATCAGCGTCTCGGGCAGCGGGCGGATAGACGGCATGAGAGAGGACTGTGTTATTTGCACGGGATGACCGGCGCTTCTGCGTCCGTGCCGAGCCGGTGCAAGGTTCAATTATAGGGCGAACGCGATAGAATGCCGCGGTGGAAATTCTGCTCTACGGCTGGGACCTTCTGGTCCACCTTGACCGCCATCTCGCCACGCTGCTGCAGCAACACGGCGCCTGGATCTACCTGCTGCTGTTCGCGATCATCTTTTGCGAAACCGGACTGGTGGTGACGCCGTTTCTTCCCGGCGATTCACTGCTGTTCGTCGCGGGGGCGCTCGGCGCGACCGGCGGATTCGAAGTGCATCTGCTTGCGCTGCTGCTGGTGGCCGCCGCCGTGCTCGGCAATACCGTCAATTACGCGATCGGATGGTTTCTCGGGCCGAAGGTCTTCCACTGGGAGCAGTCGCGATTCTTCAACCGCAAGGCGCTCGACCGGGCGCACGCGTTCTACGAAAGGCACGGGGGCAAGACCATCGTCATCACGCGCTTCATTCCGATCTTGCGGACCTTTGCGCCTTTTGTGGCCGGCGTTGCGCGCATGAACTATGTGCGCTTCACCGCCTACAACCTGGCCGGGGCGTTGGCGTGGGTGCTTTCGCTGCTCTATGCCGGGTACTGGTTCGGAAACGTGCCGATGGTCAAGCAGAACCTGACGCTGGTGATCCTCGGTATCATAATCCTGTCAATGGTGCCGCTCGTCGTCGAGTACATTCGGCACAGGCTGTACAAAGCAGGATCCTGAAGCGTACACATCCCCGCTTACGCGTATATCGTGTGCCCGGTGGCGCCACCGGGCATCGCGGGTGTGATCAGTTGAGTGAGCTGGCGGCGAGGGTGGGACGGGAGAGCGGCGGATTTTTGGCGACGTAGCGCTTGATGCCGCGCAAGATCGCGTGAGCGATTTTTTCCTGGTAAGCCTCGTCGGTCAGCCGCCGCTCCTCGCCAGGATTGCTGATGAATGCCGTCTCCACGAGAATCGATGGGATTTCGGGTGCTTTCAGGACGGCAAACCCCGCCTGCTCGACGTCGTCCCTGTGCAGCGGGTTGACGCCTCCCAACTCCCCCAGCACCGCGCGCCCCAGCTTCAGGCTGTCGCTGATCTGTGCAGTCAAGCTTAGATCCGCGAGCGTCATGCGTACATAGCGATCCTCAACCTTCAGATTCACGCCGCCAATCAGATCGGAGTTATTTTCTCGTTGAGCGAGTATTTTCGCGGTCTTGCTGGTTGCGCCGCGCTCCGACAGAGCGAATACCGAAGAACCTCGTATGTTGGTCTTGGTATTGGCGTCGGCGTGGACCGAAACGAAAAGATCGGCCTTGATTCGGCGCGCCTTTTCGACTCGATGATCCAGTGGAATGAAATAGTCGCCGTCGCGGGTGAGCAGCGCGCGCATGTTGGGCTCGGCATCGACCAGAGTCTTCAGTTTTCGCGCGATCGTCAGGGTCACGTTCTTCTCATAAGTGCCGCGGCGCCCCTTGGCTCCGGGGTCCTCGCCGCCGTGCCCGGGGTCAATGACGATCGTGACGAGGCGGTTGACCATGGGCTTGGGCGGTTCCAGGGGAGACGGCTTGGCTTGCCTGTCGCCGGACGCGGTGCCGGGCTTTTGCGCTCCGGGAAAGATTTGCCCCAAGAGTTTGCCGAGCGACTCATCGAGCTTCAGTTCGGGTTTTTGCAGCAGCGCCATGAGAGGGTCGACCGGTTCGGCAGGATAAATATCCAGCACCAGGCGATGCCCGTAGTCCCCGATCGGTGCCAGCGTGAAGATCTGCGGTTTGACCGCGGTCTTGAGGTCCAGCACGACGCGCACCACCCCGGGCTTGAACTGTCCCGTCCGCAAATTGGCTATGTGGGGATCAATGGGCGGGATCTTGCCGGCAAGTTCCCGCTGGGCGCTCGGCAGGTCGACGTCCTCGAGGTCGAGCACGAGCCGCTCCGGGTCTTTCAGCATGAGCAGGTTGTGACGGATTGGCTCACTCGATTCGATTGTGAGGCGCGTGTAGTCCTGGGCGGGCCAGACGCGGACTGCCCGTATCGGTTCCGCCGAGTGCGCGACGGCAACGAAGAACTGGGAAAGAACCAGGACGACAAATCCGATGAGCGCGAGGCGCAGCAGCCAGTTTGCGCCGACGATCAGTTGTCTGGCAATCTCGCTACGCACCGGTTTCCCGCTTCGCTGACCGCGCGGATGCGAACGTGTCGCCCCTTGCCGGCGTGCGCGAGCGTAAGCTCGAGATCGGGCGGCGGAATGGCATCGCCCGCCTTGTCCGGCCATTCGACGACGCACACGCCTTCGTTTTCGAAGTATTCAGACAGTCCCGCATCGTTCCATTCCTTCTTATTAAGGAATCGATAGAAATCAAAGTGGTACAAGTGTAATCTAGAAAGCACATAAAGTTCAACTAGCGAGTAAGTAGGGCTTTTGACCCGGCCCCGAAACCCCAAGGCTCTGAGGAGCCCCCGGACCAGGGTCGTTTTTCCGGTTCCGAGTTCGCCGTAGAGGTAGATGCGCATGCCGGGAGCAATGCATGCGGCAAGCTGGGCGCCCAGCTGCGCCGTCGCCGCTTCGTTTGGCAGGCGCATGGTCCGGTGCGTGCGCAAGGGCGGCTGGATATGATGCGAAGAATGAGTCACGTGAAGACAGTGCGCCGGGCGCGGCGAAAGCGACCCGCCGATTTCGCGATGCTTGCCGCGGCCATCAGGGCATGGGGTCGCGAACTGGGGTTCCAGGCGGTC
>JBGPLD010000210.1:0-3841 GCA_041486325.1 Gammaproteobacteria bacterium | reverse complement strand
GTGATGAACCCCTACAACCGGCTGCCGGTGCTGGTCGAGCGCGACCTGATTCTTTACGAAGCGAACATCATCAACGAGTACATCGACGAGCGTTTCCCGCATCCGCAGCTGATGCCGGCCGATCCGGTGATGCGCGCTCGCGCGCGGCTTTTCCTGTTCAATTTCGAGGTGGAGCTTTTTAGCCAGATCGACACGCTCGAGCACGGCAACCAGAAGCAGCAGGATCGCGCGCGGCAGCACGTATCGGACCGCCTCGCCGAGCTCGCTCCGGTGTTCACCAAGCAGAAGTACATGCTGGGCGACGAATTCTCGATGCTCGATGTCGCGATCTGCCCGCTCCTGTGGCGGCTCGACCATTACGGGATCTCGCTGCCCAAGACGGCGGCGCCGCTAATGAAATACGCAGAGCGCCTGTTCTCGCGCCAGGCGTTCATCGAGGCGCTCACGCCCTCGGAAAAGGTGATGCGCAAATGACGGCCCGAAGGGGCCGTCATTTGCGCATCATCCCGAGGAGCGAAATGCGACGAGGGATCTGTTTTCTCCCGGTCTGATTTCCAACAGCAGATTCTTCGCTTCTCCCAGAATGACCGTATTGCGCCGATGACCGAACCCACCTCCACCAAGCCGTACCTGCTTCGCGCAGTGTACGAGTGGTGCGTGGACAACGGCTACACGCCCTATGTTTCGGTAGTGATCGATGCGCAGACGCGCGTGCCCATGGCGTACGCTCGCAACGGCGAGATCGTGCTCAACATCGGACCGCTTGCAACCAGCCGGCTGCAGATGGGCAACGAGGTGATCGAATGCACGGCGCGGTTTTCCGGTGCTTCGAAAGAGATGATCATTCCGGTTGCCGCGGTAAACGCTATCTACGCCCGCGAGAACGGGCAAGGCATTTCCTTTGAAGCGCACACGAAGAGCACCGCGTGGCAGGGAGGCGGCAAGCCTATCGCATTTCCCTTCGATGAACCGGAGCCGCCCAAACCGGGCGGAAAGCCGGCACTTCGAAGAATCAAATAGCTGTTGAAACGGACGGCCAGCGTCGCCGATTCAACCGCGCGCGTTGGAGCGGACGCTCAATGCGCCGCTCAACGCGCGCAATGCTTGATCGGCGCGAGCCTTGATAAGACCTTCCGGTATAATCCTCCGCCCATGCCGGGTTAGCTCAGCTGGTAGAGCAGCTGATTTGTAATCAGTTGGTCGGGGGTTCGACTCCTCCACCTGGCACCAATAAAATCAAAGGTATGTGTAGGTGCACCTGTTTTGTGTTTAGTCTAGTAAGCGGATAGTAAGCAGGCGAGTCGAGAATCAGTCCTTCCGTCCGCTGCGCGCTGCAAGGGACGCGCCGCAAGCGGCGCCAGGAAGCCCAAAACAGGAAGGAGATTATGTCATGAGAAAAATCATTCCAATCGTGCTGGTCCTCGCCGGATGCAGCAATTTTTTCCTGGAACCCATTGAGTTACTACGCGCCCAGAACAAGGAAAATGTGCAAAAACTCTCGACCGGGATGAGCAAAGACGTGGCCGGGGAAATTATGGGCACGGACCCGGCCAAGGGCTTGTTCCTGTGGGTTGACAATCCCTACCGTACCGAAACCCTGACAGGCAAGGACGGAAAAGTCTATGAGGTTCTGTATTACTACACCGACCTCAAGCAGCGCGACGACAAAATTACCGACGATGAACTGACGCCCCTTGTCTTTGAGGACGGAAAACTGATCGGCTGGGGATACCCTTTCCTGGATCAGAGAGTGCCGCCAAAACCAACCTATACCCGCTAGGCGGAAAGGACTTGAAAAGGACTGCTTCCGGCTTACTTCTTCCTCGCTTCCCGAACGTCGCGCACCTCGGTATTCATGCGCACGTCCTTGCGCCGGCGCTTCGCCAGCAGCTTGCCGGTCTCGAAGTAGTCGCCCTTGACGGCGAGTTCGGCCGCTTGCTCGAGTTCTTCCGGCCACTCGCCAAGCGAGTAGCCGTACCACGGAGACTCCGGCTTCAACTTCGGCAGGCCCAGCTCTTCCCAGATTTTCTTCGCATGTTCCATGTACTCGCGCTTGGGTAGCGAGATCGGCGGAAAATCTTCCTTCATGGTGGCGTCGATCAGCACCGATGCGTCCTCGCCTGCGTTCCGTTTGCTGCGCGGGCCGTGACCCTGGTCGCGGTGCCGCAGGATCTGGATGTCCAGGTCCGGATTGGCGCGGTACGACATTGCCCAGAAAAGCGCGTCCGCATTATCCGGGTCGATGTCCTCGTTGATCGCGATCACGTACTTACCCGCTGCGCGGTTCCACGAAGCGGCGCCGTAAAGCGCACGCCAGATCTCGGTGGTCGGCGCCTTGCGGTCCACGATCAGCGCGATGACCTTGCGCAGATTGGTGAGGGGCTCGTGCATCGAGACGCGCTTCACGCCCTGGATGCCGAGGGTGCTGCGCAGGTAATGCAAAAACAGCGGCTCCAGCGCCACGCGCTTGATGAGGCTCGATTCGCTCGGGGTCACCTGCGAGATGATGGAGGTGAGGATCGCGTCGCGCCGGCGCGTGATGCAGGTCACGTCCATGAAGGCGTTGAATTCCTGCAAATTCACGTGGCCGTGCGACTCGCCGAACGGCGCCTCGGGCTCGAGGTACTCGGTGTCGATGAATCCCTCGATCACGATCTCGGCCTCGGCCGGAACGAGCAGATCGACGGTCTTCGCTTTAACGACGTTGATCGGCGCTCCCACAAGCCCGCCGGCCACGTGCAGCTCGTCCAGACTCTCGGGCACTTTCTGCGCCGAGGTGAATGCGACGCAGGGCGGCGCGCCGAGGACGACGGCCGCGGGCAATTTCTCACCGCGCTGCTTCATCTTCTCCCAGTGAACGTAGATGCCGGGCCGCAGCTCGAGCGAAGGGTTCATCCCGAGCCGCCGCGGGGCCTTCACCTGGCCACGGTAGATGCCCATGTTCTGGATGCCGGTGTCGGGGTCTTTGGTGATGTATTGCGACAGCGTTGTGAAAGGCGCGATGTCCCAGCCCGGCGTCGAGATCGGCACCGGCAGCCCATCGAGTCCCTTGCCGGGCCTGTCGAGATCCTTTCCCATGATCACGATCTCGTGGCACGGCGCATTCTCGACGATTCGCGGGGGAATCGGATTCGCCATAGCACGGTACCAGGTCTCGTTGATTCCATCGAGCGCGCAACCCATGCCGATGCGGTATATCTCGCGGCTCGCGGCAAGCGCGCCCACCGCCACCGGAATGTCGTACTTTCTTCCCTTGCTGTCGGTCACGTTGGTAAAGAGGAACGCCTTGCGGTCGCGCTCCTCGATCCCGCCGCGGAACTGCCAGCGCACCAGCGGATGCATCTCCGTGTCCTTGTTGATCTTTCGCCTGACGGTGACGAGCAGCCCGGCCCTGTCGAGGGCTTTCAGGTGATCATGCAGGTCCGGATAGCGCCGCGCGAGCTTGCTTTTTTTACTCGCGACTTTTTTGCTGCGTGCGGCCATGTCGTTCCTTTCTGATTTCAGTCGACCGCGATTTTCTTTTCGCGGATGATTTTGCTCCACTTGGCTTGATCCTGCCGTACCAGTGCTGCGAGCGCCTCGGGCGTGCCGGCGACGATCTCGCCGGCATGGCTCTCGAAGCGCTCCTTCATGGCGGGATCGGCGAGGGCCCTGGCGAGCGTGGAATGCAGCCGGTCGATGACCGGCCTGGGCGTGTCCGCCGGCGCGAACATCCCCACCCAGGACTGCGTTTCGAAGCCGGGATAGGTTTCGGCGATCGTCGGCAGGTCCGGAAACTGCGGCGAGCGCGCGGACAAGCTGACCGCGAGCCCGACCAGCTTGCCGGACCTGATGTTCGGCC
>JBGPLD010000209.1:0-3856 GCA_041486325.1 Gammaproteobacteria bacterium | reverse complement strand
GCAGATTCTTCGGGCTTCGCCCTCAGAATGACATCTTATTTACTTCGGCGCGGTCTCGATCACCGCAAGCACCGTTCCCACCGGCACCGTGGTGCCCGGCTCGACCAGAATCGCCTTCAGCACGCCGCTCGCGATCGACGGAATCTCCGTCGTCACCTTGTCGGTCTCGACGTCGAACAGCGGCTCGTCGGCGCGCACGGCATCGCCCACTTTCTTGTACCAGTTGGCGACGGTGCCTTCGGTCACTGTTTCCCCCAGCTGCGGCATGATCACGTCCATTCTTTTTCTCTCCTGAGAGCGGCTACGCGGCGCGGCGCGCATCGAGCGCGCGGCGAATCTCCGTCACGATGCGCGCGACCGAGGGCACCACGGCGTCCTCGAGCTGGTCCGCGGCGGGCAGCGGAACGTGCGGGGTGGTGATCCTCACCACCGGCTGCTTGAGCGCGCTGAATACTTCTTCCTGGATGATAGACGCAATCTCCGCGCCCCAGCCGCACAGCCGCGGATTTTCCTCGATGGTGAATACCCGCCCGGTGCGCGCCGATTCGGCGAGCAGCGTCTGCGCATCCAGCGGCACGAGCGAGCGCACGTCGATCACCGTGGCCGAGACCCCGTGCTCGGCGGCGAGAACTTCGGCCGCCTTCAGCGCGCGCGGAACCATCGCGGCAAGCGCGATCACCGTAATGTCCTTTCCCTCGCGCAAGACTTTCGCTTTTCCGAGCGGCTCGACATGCTCGCCGTCGGGAACTTCGCCCTTGTTGGCAAGCAGGCTCTTGTGCTCGAAGAAGACGACCGGGTCGGGATCGCGTATTGCGGCGGCGAGCAGCCCCTTCGCGTCGGCGGCGTTCGACGGCGCCACCACCTTGATTCCCGGGATCGCCATGGCCCAGTTCTCCACGCTCTGCGAGTGCTGTGCGCCGAATCGGGAACCCGCGCCGTTCGCGGTGCGGATCACCAGCGGCAGCGTGATCTGCCCGTCGCTCATGTAGCGCGTCTTGGCGATTTCGTTGGCGACGTAATCCCAGCAGCAGGCGAGAAAGTCCGAGAACATGATCTCGGCGACAGGCCTGAGGCCCGTCATCGCCGCGCCCATCGCGGCTCCGAGTATCGCAAGCTCGGATATCGGCGTGTCCTTCACCCGCCGCGGGCCGAATTCCTCGAACAGCCCCACCGTGGTCTTGAAAACGCCGCCTGCGGCGGCGGTGTCCTCGCCGAAGAGCACGACGCGCTCGTCGCGCCTCATCTCCTGCGCGATGCCTGCGGCCACGGCGTCTCGATAGCTCAGTTGCGCCATGCTGCACCTCCGTCGGCCCACACGTCGGTCATCGCCGATTCCACCGCCGGAGTCGGCGAAACCTTGGCGGCTTCCGTCGCCGCGTCAAGCTTCGCCATCGCCTCAGCCTCGATCCTGGCGAGCGTTGCCTCTGCCACGCCTGAGCCAAGCAGCCGGTCGCGGTAGAGCACCACCGGGTCGCGCTTCATCCAGTCGGCGACCTCCTCGGGTGGCCGGTACTTGGCCGGATCGGCGCGGGAGTGTCCGCTGTGGCGGTAGGTCAGGCATTCGATCAGCGAGGGTCCGTCGCCGGACCGTGCCTTCGCAATCGCGTCGCGTGCGGTCTTGAAAACGATATCCGCATCGTTGCCGTCGATCACGATCCGCTCCAGGCCATAGCCCGCGGCGCGGTCCGCCGCCGGATGCTTGACCGCGGTGACGCTCGAGATCGGCGTGTACTCCATGTACAGGTTGTTCTCGCAGACGAAAAGCACCGGCAGCTTCCACACCGCCGCGAGGTTGAGCGCTTCGTGGAAGGCGCCGATGTTGGTCGCGCCGTCGCCGAAGAACGCGCATGCGACCTGCTTCGTGCCGCGGTACTGCGCCGACCACGCGGCGCCCGCGGCGATCGGCAGGTGCGCGCCGACAATGGCATAGGAACCCATCACGCCGTGCTCGACGCTGGTGAGGTGCATCGAGCCGCCCTTGCCTTTCATCAATCCGCATTGCCGCCCCATCAATTCGCCGAGCACGGCGAGCATCGGCACGCCGCGCGCAAGCGTGTGGTGATGGCCGCGGTAGGTGCAGAAGGAGTAATCGTCCTTGTTCATCGCCGCGGCAAACCCCGCCGCCACCGCCTCCTGGCCGAGCGCGAGGTGGCTCGTGCCTTTCACCAGGTTCTGGAGAAAAAGATCGTAGGCGCGCTTCTCGCAGTAGCGGATCTCGACCTGCAGCCGGAAAAGCTGCAGGCGCGTGGCTTCCGGGATGTCCGCGCCGAGCGGCACGGCCTGTGCCCGTCGCGCTTGTTTCTGGGTGACGCTCATGATCAAAATGCCCTCTACGGTTTCAGTATGGATTTGCGATCGGCAGCTCTTCGGCCGGGTAAAGCGAGATGATCTTCGCGCCTTCGGGCGTGAGGATCACTTCCTCCTCGATGCGCGCGGCCGAGACGCCGTCGGTCGCGGGGCAGTAGGTCTCGACCGCGAAAGCCATGCCCGCCTTCAGCTCGATCGGCTCCTTGAGCGAGGTGAGCCGCGAGATCAGCGGCCGCTCGTGCAGGCCCAGCCCGAGCCCGTGGCAGAAGTTGAGCCCGAAGGCCTCCATTTCGCTGGAGAAGCCGATCTCCTTCGCCTCCGGAAAGGCGCGCGCGATC
This sequence comes from Gammaproteobacteria bacterium, assembly GCA_041486325.1. Lineage (GTDB taxonomy): Bacteria > Pseudomonadota > Gammaproteobacteria > Burkholderiales > SG8-39 > VBDM01. The sequence goes on along the minus strand of JBGPLD010000209.1, from coordinate 1,211 downwards.
TTGTCGCTGCTCATCCCGGGCTTCAGCAGCTCGATGGCGCGGTCCATCCATTCGCGCGCTTTCCGGTAGGCGGTGCGCTGCGGCGATGTCGCGCGCCCGACGCTGAAAGTGCGGTAGTAGCAGGTGCGATAGCCCATGAACGACTGGATGACGTCGAAAAATGCCTGGTCGCCTGGACGGATCAGCCGGTCGGTGAAATTATGCGGATGCGGCGAGCAGCGCTCCCCGGAAATCGAATTAATCGCCTCGACGCAGTCCGAGCCCATCTCGTAGAGGCGAGCGGTCGCAAGCGCGACGATCTGCGATTCCTTGACGCCGGGCTTGAGCGCCTCCGCGATATCCTGGTACACGCCGTCCACCATCGCGGACGCCATGTTCAGGAGCGTCAGCTCGTCGATGTTCTTGACCTCGCGCGCCATCAGCATCACCTGCTGGCCGTCGCGCACTTCGATGCCGAGCTTCTGCAGCTCGAACAGCATCGGCGGCTCGACCACATCGAGCCCGAGCGGCATGTCGCCCACGCCCTCGGCGTCGAGGATCGCCTTGATCTCCTTGGCCGCGTCGCGAAACAGCGTGATGTCGCTGCCCACCGCCCCGCGCATGCCCAGCAGCCCCGCGCGGCAGTGGTCGGCGTGCAGCCAGGGTGCGTGCAGCCGGTGGTGCTTCGCGGCCGAGCCGAAGTCCCAGATGTACGGATCGCCGTTGCCGGTCAGGAGCGAGTAGCGCGTCAGCTTGTCGCGCGCCCATTCGCCGATCACGGTGCTGGTGGTGTAGCGGATGTTGTGCTGATCGAACGACAGCAGCGCCCCGAGGCCCGACCCGGAAAGCGCCGTGCGCGTGCGCGCGAGGCGGTAGTCGTGCAGCCGGCGGAAATTGATGCGCTCCTCGAAATCGACCTGCGTGTGGCCCGGCGCCTGCAGCGGCCGCTTCCAGTTGTGGTGCGGGTTGATGTCGTCCGGCCGGATGATTTTCGGTTCTGCCCGCTTTTTTGCTTTGGCCATAAGAGGTTTACTCCTTCCGAATCAGCGGTGAGCAGTATGCCATGCGATCGCTCCCACGGCACGTCGAAAACGGGTTTCGCGGGAACGAAAGCGGAGAAATCGACGCATGCCCGCATCGGCAATCCTCCCCTGCCCGCGTCAAATCCGGGGCAGACCGAATTGCCCGGCGAGCCAGTCGGCCGTCTGGCTGCGATAGCGATACGGGCGGTT
>JBGPLD010000208.1:0-3862 GCA_041486325.1 Gammaproteobacteria bacterium | reverse complement strand
CGCCCGCGGAAGGAGACCGCCGCAAGCTTGACCGCAGGGAGGGCGGCCCGTAAAATTCTGCCCACGCGGGAGTAGCTCAGTTGGTAGAGCGTAACCTTGCCAAGGTTAAGGTCGCGAGTTCGAGACTCGTCTCCCGCTCCATAATTCCGAGATACAAGATACAAACGCAGCCGGATTGTCGCAGCCCCGTTCCCGTTCCAGGGCGGCGTATCATCGTAGCGCTTCTCACACGGTATGCGGCGGGGTGGCAGAGTGGTCATGCAGCGGCCTGCAAAGCCGTGGACGCCGGTTCGATTCCGACCCCCGCCTCCAAATATATTCATGCATTGACTGAGAAGGCGCGCCACCGCACGCGTGGAGCTTGAAGTGCGTACTCGGAATCTCTTGATCCGCTATATAAGCGGGACTTAATTGTGCACGTGCATATCCGCGATCTGGAAGCTCAATTGCGCGCCCTGCGGGCGCAATTTCCTCAAAGTTACAAGGCGGTGGCGCAAAAACATAACTGATTGAATTCGCTGGATTCGACCTCATATCAAGCTAAATGGACGCTCACCTGCATGTCGTTTGCCCGAACTGCAATACCACCAACCGCGTCCCGCGCGAGCGGCTCGATGCGGGCGCAAAGTGCGGCAGTTGCAAGAAGGCGCTGGTGTCCGCTCATCCGTTCGAACTCACCAAGGCGGGTTTCGACCGCCACGTAGGCGCCAATGATCTGCCGGTGGTGATCGATTTCTGGGCGCCGTGGTGCGGGCCGTGCCGCATGATGGCGCCCGCGTATGAACAGGCTGCGGCGCAACTCGCACCCAACGTGCGGCTCGCCAAGCTCAACACCGAAGCCGAGCCGGACATTGCTGCGCGCTTTGGCATTCGCGGCATCCCGACGCTGGTCGCGTTCAGGAAGGGGCGCGAGGTCGCGCGGCAATCGGGGGCAATGGATCTGCCCGGACTGCTTGGGTGGATAAAAGCCAACGTTTAAGACCGTGAGCGCATATGTCATCGCGTAATCCGACCAGCTGGATGTGGGCGCAGGCTTGCGATTTATTGGACCAGGCCGAGCGCATGCATCGGCAGTTCTTCCGCCTGGCCGCGTCCGGACGCACGCAGGCAGTGTGGGAACCGCCGGTCGACGTGTTCGAGGACGAACGCGAAATCATCGTGGTTGTCGCCCTGCCGGGTGTAGCGGTCGAACGCGTCGAGATCACGTACGAGTCCGGCATGCTGGTGGTGCGCGCCAACCGCCGCATCCCGTTCGCCGGTTCGCCCCGCGCAGTACGGCGGCTCGAGATTCCGTACGGCTTTTTCGAGCGGCGCATCCAGTTGCCGGGGGCGCGGCTTGACGCCGGCACGAGCGAGTGCGTGGACGGCTGCTTGATACTGAGGCTGCGCAAGACGGGACAATTGTGAACGAAGATATCATCACCAACATCAATCCGGTCAGCGCCGATACCGGAGCACGCGTCGAAGCGGCCGCGCCCGCCGGGCAGCCGCAGCTGCAAGGCACGTCGCGCCCGCTGCCGGAAGATGCGCTTATCATAGTGCCGGTGCGCAACGTTGTGCTGTTTCCCGGCGTCGTGTTCCCGCTTACGATAGGCCGCGGGCGCTCGCGCGCTGCTGCGCAGGAGGCCGCGCGCCTGGAGCGTCCGCTCGGCGTGCTGCTGCAGAGCAAGCCCGACGTCGAAATGCCGGGCCCCGGCGACATGCACTGGGTTGGCACCACCGCCAACGTGCTGCGTTACATCACGGCGCCCGACGGCGCGCACCATGTGATCTGCCAGGGGGTGAAGCGTTTCCGGGTGCTGCAATTCCTGGACGGGTATCCGTTCACGGCCGCGCGCGTGGAGTTCATCGAGCAACCCGACCAGGCCGATCCGGACATAGAAGGTCGGGCGCTCAAGCTGAAGCAGCGCGCGGTCGAGATATTGGAATTGCTGCCGCAGGTGCCCTCAGAAATGGTGTCCGCGCTGCAGGGCGTGGAAGGTCCCGCGCGGCTCGCGGACTTCATCGCGGGCATGATGGACATCAGCGCCGCGGAAAAGCAGGAACTGCTCGAGACGTTCGACCTGAAGACGCGGCTCGACCGGCTGCTCGAACTCTTGGCGCACCGCATTGAGGTGCTGAAAGTCTCGCGCGACATCGACGAGCGCACCAAGGAGTCGCTCGACGACCGGAACCGCAAGCACCTGCTGCGCGAGCAGATGCGCACGATCCAGAAAGAGCTTGGCGAGGGCGACGAGGGCGCGGCGGAAATCGTCGAACTCGACAAGGCGATCGCCGAAGCGAAGATGCCCGGGGACGTGGAAAAGCAGGCGCGCAAGGAATTGAAGCGTCTGGAGCGCATGCCTGAAGGCGCCGGCGAGCACTCGATGATCCGCACCTACCTCGACTGGCTGGTCGAGCTGCCGTGGGCGGCCGATGCTGTTGACGCGGTCGATATCGCGCAGGCGCGGCGCATCCTGGACGACGACCACTACGGGCTCGAGAAAATCAAGAAACGGATTCTCGAATACCTCGCGGTGCGCAAGCTCAACCCGTCGGGCAAGAGCCCGATCCTGTGCTTCGTGGGTCCTCCCGGCGTGGGCAAGACCTCGCTGGGACAGAGTATCGCCAGGGCCACTGGCCGCAAATTCGTGCGCGTGAGCCTGGGCGGCGTGCACGACGAGGCCGAGATCCGCGGTCACCGGCGTACCTATATCGGCTCGCTGCCAGGCACCATCATTCAGAACCTGCGCAAGGCCGAAACGCGCAACTGCGTGATGATGCTCGACGAAGTGGACAAGCTCGGTGCGGGCGGCTTTCACGGCGACCCGGCTTCCGCGCTGCTCGAAGTGCTCGACCCCGAGCAGAACTCGACCTTCCGCGACAACTATCTCGCAGTGCCGTTCGATCTGTCGGGCGTGATGTTCGTGTGTACCGGAAACGTGCTAGACACGATACCGGAACCGCTGCGCGACCGCATGGAGATCATCCAGCTGCCGGGTTACACCGCTCAGGAAAAGCTGCAGATCGCACGCCGCTACCTCGTTGCGCGCCAGCTCGAAGCGACGGGACTCAAGGCCGAACAGTGCGGAATCAGCGACGATGCGCTGACCGCGATCATCGACGACTACACGCGCGAGGCGGGCGTGCGCAACCTCGAGCGCGAAATCGGCAAGGTGTTCCGCAACGTCGCGGTGCGCATTGCTGAAGGCAGCGCGCAGCAGGTTAACGTCGGCCCCGCCGATCTCGCCGCACCGCTCGGTCCGCGCAAGTTCGAATCCGAAGTCGCGATGCGCACCGGCGTGCCGGGCGTTGCAACAGGGCTCGCATGGACGCCGGTAGGCGGCGATATCCTGTTTATCGAAGCGACGCGCATGCCCGGCGCCGGCAAGCTGATACTCACCGGCCAGCTTGGCGACGTGATGAAAGAGAGCGCGCAGGCGGCGCTGTCGCTGATCAAGGCGCGCGCGGAGTCGCTCGGGATTCAGCCGGAAGTGCTCGAGAAGTCCGACATCCACGTCCACGTACCGGCGGGCGCTACGCCGAAAGACGGTCCGAGCGCGGGCATTGCGATGTTTACAGCGCTCGCGTCACTGCTGACCAACCGGCCCGTGCGTAGCGACGTCGCGATGACGGGAGAGATCAGTCTGCGCGGGCTCGTGCTGCCGATCGGCGGCGTGAAGGAGAAAGTGCTGGCCGCGCTGCGCGCCGGCATCACCACGGTGATGCTGCCCGCGCGTAATCGCCGCGATCTCGATGACATCCCCGCCGAGGCACGCGACAAGATCAAGTTCGTTTGGCTCGATCAGGTGGAAGACGCACTTTCCGCCGCGTTGTCCGCCGCGCCGAGCAGGCAGGCTGCGATCAGGGCAAGCGCGGTCTT
>JBGPLD010000207.1:0-3881 GCA_041486325.1 Gammaproteobacteria bacterium | reverse complement strand
CCGCGCACTCTGCGGCAGGATCGCATCGGCGGTGACAAGCGCATAGGGCAACAGCGCGATCGCGGCGACGGTGGTGTTGATCGCCATGATGCGCGCTGTCGAGGCGGTGACGGTGGCGGATTTGAGGGCGAGCATGTAGCCCGCGTAGAAGATTGCGGTCAGCACGCCCAGCGCATCGCCGAGCAGGGTGCGGCCGCCAAGCTGGATGTTGGGGCCGATCAGCAGGACCGCGCCGGCGAGGGTAAGGGCGAGGGCCGCGAGGAAAAGCCGCGTGACGCGCGCCCGCCACAGCAGCCAGGCGCCGAGCGTGACGAATATGGGCGCGAAATTGGCTTCGAGCGTGGAGTTGGCCACCGAGGTGTACGCGATCGACAGGTGCCATACGCCGAGATCGCCGGCGAAGAACAGCCCCGCGAGCACGAGCGCTTTCCAGGGCAGCGGCGCGCCTGCCGGCCCGCGCGGTGTGGCGGCAACCCACAGCCACAGCGGCGCAATCGAAAGCGCCACGCGCCAGAAGGCGCTCGCGGTGGGGCTGGTGTCGGACAGGCGCACGAAGATGGGCGCGAACGCGATCGCCGCCGCGCCCGCGAGCAGGGCAATGAATGCCACGGTTTTCCTCGACGAATCGGTGGCGGCAGGCGGGGAGCTCATGCCGTGGGCACGGGCAACAAATCCCGGGTGTAGAATTTCGCTGCAGCAAGCCCTGCAATGCCGATGCCGAACCCCGCCTTCGTCCACCTCCGGCTCCACAGCGAGTATTCCATCACCGACGGCATCGTGCGCATCGATGACGCCGTGGCCAGGGCCGCGTCGGACGGCATGCCTGCGCTTGCGATCACCGACCTGGCCAATGTTTTCGGCATGGTCAAATTCTACAAGGCGGCGCGCGCATCCGGCATAAAACCGGTCATCGGCTGCGACGTCTGGATCACCAATGAATCCGAGCGCGACAAGCCGTACCGCCTGCTGCTGCTGGTGCAGTCGCACCAGGGCTACCTCAGGCTGTCGGAGCTGCTCACGCGGGCGTGGCTGGAGAACGCGTACCGGGGGCGCGCCGAGCTGCGCAAGAGCTGGTTCGGCGAGAGCGCCGAAGGGTTGATTGCGCTGTCCGGCGGGATGCAAGGGGACCTCGGCAACGCTCTGCTCCAGGATCACGGACCGCAGGCCGGACGGCTCGCGCAGGATTGGGCGAGGTTCTTTCCCGGCCGGTTCTATATCGAGCTGCAGCGCGCCGGCGCGCCGCAGACCGAGGACTACGTCGAGGCGGCGGTGCGTCTCGCGGGAGAGCATTCGCTGCCTGTCGTCGCCACGCATCCGGTGCAGTTTCTGCGCCCGGAGGATTTTGCCGCGCACGAGGCGCGCGTGTGCATCGCCGAAGGCTACGTGCTGGGCGACCGGCGCCGCCCGCGAGCGTTCACGGAAAGGAATTATTTCCTGTCGCAGGCCGAGATGGCGGAATCGTTCGCCGATCTGCCCGAGGCGCTGGCCAATTCGGTGGAGATCGCGCGCCGCTGCAATCTGTCGCTCGAGCTCGGGAAAAGCCGGCTGCCGAAGTTTCCGACGCCCGGAAACGTCAGCCTTGAGGATTACCTGGTGCAGACGGCGAAGCAGGGCCTTGAGCGCCGGCTCGCGGCGCTTTACCCCGATGCGGCGCGGCGCGCAACCGAGGAGCCGCGCTACCGCGCGCGCCTGGAGTCGGAGGCGAAAACCATCATCCAGATGGGCTTCGCCGGCTACTTCCTCATCGTCGCCGACTTCATCAACTGGGCCAAATCGAACGGCGTGCCGGTCGGCCCGGGGCGCGGCTCGGGCGCCGGTTCGCTCGTCGCGTACTCGCTCGGCATCACCGACCTCGACCCCTTGCGCTACGACCTCCTGTTCGAGCGCTTCCTGAATCCGGAGCGCGTGTCGATGCCGGACTTCGACATCGACTTCTGCGAGCGCGGCCGCGACCGCGTGATCGAGTACGTCAAGCAGAAGTACGGCGCGCAGTCGGTCTCGCAGATCGCCACTTTCGGCACGATGGCCGCGCGCGCGGTGGTGCGCGACGTCGGCCGCGTCATGGAGTGGAGCTACACGCGCACCGATGAACTCGCGAAGCTCATCCCGTTCCAGCCGGGCAAGCGCATCACGCTGAAGGAGGCGCGCGAGATGGAGCCGCGCCTCGCGGAGCGCGAAAAGAACGAGGAAGACACGAAGGAACTCCTCGCGCTCGCCGGGCAGCTCGAGGGCCTCGCGCGCAACGTCGGCATGCACGCGGGCGGCGTCTTGATCGCCCCCGGCAAGCTCACCGACTTCTGCCCGCTCTACGCCGCGCAAGGGACCGAGAGCGCGATCTCGCAGTTCGACATGAAGGACATCGAGCAGATCGGTCTGGTGAAATTCGATTTTCTTGGCCTAACCACGCTCACTATCCTCGACTGGGCGGTAAAGTCGATCCGCGCGATGGGCGAGCCGGAGTTCTCGCTTGAGAAAATCCCGCTCGACGATCCCCAAACCTACGCGGTGTTCGCCAACGCCAACACCACCGCGATCTTCCAGTTTGAATCGCGCGGCATGCGCGACCTCGTCAAGCGCGCGCGGCCCGACCGGTTCGAGGACATCATCGCGCTCGTGGCGCTGTACCGGCCGGGTCCGATGGAGCTCATACCGGAATACGTGGAGCGCAAGAACGGCAAGCGGGTCGAATATCTCGATCCGCGCCTCGAGCCCATCCTGAAACCGACCTACGGGATCATGGTGTACCAGGAGCAGGTGATGCAGATCGCGCAGGTGATCGGGGGGTATTCGCTGGGCAGCGCCGACCTCCTGCGCCGCGCGATGGGAAAAAAGAACGCCGAGGAAATGGCGCAGCAGCGCGACGTGTTCGTCGCCGGCGCCGAGAAAAACCGCCTGCCGCGCGCCAAGGCGATCCTGCTATTCGACCTGATGGAGAAGTTCGCGGGTTACGGGTTCAACAGATCGCACGCCGCCGCCTACGCGCTCATCGCCTACCAGACCGCGTATCTCAAGGCGCACTATCCGGCGGCGTTCATGGCGGCCAACCTCTCCGCGGTGATGGACGACACCGACAAGGTGCACCAGTTCTACGAGGACGCGCTCGCCAACGGTCTGAAGGTGCTCGCGCCCGACATCAACTCGGGCGAATACCGCTTCGTTCCGGTGGACGCGAAAACGATCCGCTACGGCCTGGGCGCGGTGAAGGGCACGGGCGAATCGGCGATAGCCGCGATCCTCGCGGCGCGCAAGGACGGTGGCGCATTCAGAGATCTGTTCGACTTCTGCGCGCGCGTGGACAAGCGCAGCGTCAACCGCCGCGTGGTGGAGGCACTTGTCCGGGCGGGCGCATTCGACCGCCTCGGCGAAAGCGAAAACTCCCATCGCGCGGCGCTGCTCGCGTCCGTCGGCATTGCGCTTGAGGCCGCGGACCAAGCCGAGCGCAATGCCGGGCAGGTCAGCCTGTTCGGCGCGGGAAGCGATCAGCCCGAGCAGCGGCCCGGGTACATCGCTGCCCAGCGCTGGGAAGAGGCGCAGCGCCTGCGCGAGGAAAAAGCGAGCCTCGGCTTCTATCTCTCCGGCCATCCTTTTTTCGCCTGCCGGGCCGAAATCGCGCGCTTCGTGAAAACCAGCCTGCGCAGCCTCGCGCCCGGGGCGGTGAGCGAAGGCGGCACGCGCAGCCAGCTCGTCGCCGGCGTGGTGGAATCGATCCGGATCCAGAAGACGCAGGCCGGCCGCATGGTGATCATCAACCTCTCGGACGGCAGCGCGAGCCAGGAGGTGACTGTATACAACGAGGAATTCGACCAGTACCGCGACCTGGTCAAGGAAGACGCGGTCGTCGTGATCGAGGCCAAGATTCGCCAGGTGCGCCGCTCGGTCGG
>JBGPLD010000206.1:0-3894 GCA_041486325.1 Gammaproteobacteria bacterium | reverse complement strand
TACTCGATACATTGAAACGATGAAACGCGGCTTCTACATCATTCTCGCTGCGCAGTTCTTCTCGTCGCTTGCCGACAACGCGCTCCTGATCGCGTCGATCGCGCTCCTGCTCGAGCTCGACGGCCCGGCGTGGATGATTCCGCTGCTGAAATTCTTTTTCACCGTGTCCTACGTGGTGCTCGCGGCGTTCGTCGGCGCCTTTGCCGACGCCATTCCCAAAGGCCAGGTGATGTTCATCACCAACACGATCAAGATCGTCGGCTGCATGATGCTGTTCCTGATCGGCTGGGTCGAGTTCGCCGGAATTCCCGACTATGCGCTGGTGCTGGCCGCCTACGCGGTCGTGGGGTTCGGGGCCGCCGCCTACTCGCCGGCGAAATACGGCATTCTCACCGAGCTGCTGCCCGCGGAGCAGCTGGTCGTCGCCAACGGCTGGATCGAGGGCCTCACCGTCGTCTCCATCATTCTCGGCACGGTGCTGGGCGGGGCGTTGATCAGTCCCAGGATCGCCACGGCGCTGCTCGCCATCGACGTGCCGGTAATCGATACCGGGATCGAGACGCCGGCGGAAGCCGCTATCTCGGTCATTGCGGGCATTTACGTCATCGCCGCGGTTTTCAACCTGTACATCCCCGATACCGGCGCGCGCTACGAGCGGCAGCAGACGAACCCGGTACGGCTGGTGCGCGATTTCCGCAACTGCTTTGCAGTGCTATGGAAGGACAAGCTCGGCCAGATCTCGCTCGCGGTGACGACGCTTTTCTGGGGCACGGGCGCGACGCTGCAGTTCATGGTTCTGAAATGGGCCGAATCGCATCTGGGACTGCCGCTCGAGCAGGGCGCCATCCTCCAGGGCATCACCGCGCTCGGGGTCGCCATCGGCGCGATCATGGCGGCGCGCTTCGTTTCGCTCAGATCTTCGCTCGACGTGCTCCCGGCCGGGGTCGCCATGGGCGCGGTTGTGGTCTGCATGATTTTCGTCAGCAGCATGCCGATCGTATACGCGCTGCTGATATTCATCGGCGCGATGGCCGGCTTCTTCGTCGTGCCGATGAACGCGCTATTGCAGCATCGCGGCTACGTCCTGCTTTCGGCGGGACACTCGATCGCGGTGCAGAACTTCAACGAGAACGTGTCGATCCTGGTGATGCTCGCGCTCTACGCCGCGATGATGAAGGCCGACCTCCATATCAATATTGTCATCGTGATTTTCGGCGCTTTCGTCGCCTTGAGCATGGCGGCGATCATCATGCGCCACAGGTACAACCAGAGCCAGGGCGACTCGCTTCATCTGATCGGAATGAAAACCAGCGTCACGCGCGGCTTGCCTTGATTTCTCCCCGGCGTGCCTCCATGTTTGACAGACCATGGGCGCAATTGACCCCCTTGTTTTGGACGAGAGCACCACGCAGCCGGAGCCGGCCGCGCGCACCCGGAGCGATGCGGGCCTGCTCGATGCCTACTCCGAGGCGGTGGTCGCCGCGACCGAGCGCATCGGTCCCGCGGTGGTGCATGTCGAAGTCGCCCACCCGGCACGCGCCGCCGGAGGCGCATTGCCGCGGCACGGTAGCGGCTCGGGATTCGTATTTACGCCGGACGGCTTCATCCTCACCAACAGCCATGTGGTGCACGGCGCGCGTTCGGTTCACGTGAGCTTCGCCGACGGCGCGGGCTACGACGCCGACCTCGTCGGCGATGATCCCGACACCGATGTCGCCGTCATCAGGATCGCCGGGCACCAGCTTCCTGCTGCCTCGCTGGGCAGCTCGCGGACGCTGCGCGTCGGCCAGCTTGCCATCGCCATCGGCAATCCTTACGGCTTTCAGCACACGGTGACCGCGGGCGTGGTAAGCGCGCTCGGCCGCAGCCTGCGCGCCGTGACCGGCCGCCTGATCGATGACGTGATCCAGACCGATACCGCGCTCAATCCCGGAAACTCGGGAGGGCCGCTTGTGAACTCGCGCGGCGAAGTCATCGGCGTCAACACGGCAATCATCCCGATCGCGCAGGGCATTTGCTTCGCCACCGCGATCGACACGGCAAAATGGGTCGTGGAGCAGCTATTGCGATTCGGGCGAGTGCGCCGTGGCTATCTCGGCGTTGCCGGCGCCACCGTGCCGCTCTCGCGCCGCGCAGTGCGCTTTCACGAGCTCGACGCGGAGTCGGGCGTGCGCGTGGAATCGGTAGAGCCCGGCGGCGCCGCCGGGCAGGCCGGTGTCGAGCCCGGCGATATCCTCGTCCGCTACGACGGGGAAAACGTCGCCGGCATCGACGATCTGCAGCGGCTGCTCAATGCCGACCGGATCGGCAAGCAGACCACGGTTACGATCCTGCGGCGCACCCAGAAACTCGAGCTGCCGATCCGGACAGCCGAGCTGCCGCCACGGGGCTGACGGCAATCAAAGCACGACCGGCTTGTCCGGAAGCTCGTTGCGTTTGTCGCCGTCCGCCGGCGGAAAATGGGCGGCGAGCAGATCGCTGACCGCGCGCACTCCGATCACGACTCCGCGCTCGAAGTGGCCGCGGGCGAATTCCCGCTGCATCTCGCCGCAGATCGCTTCCCACGCCGCGGCGCCGACTTTCGCGTGAATGCCGCGGTCGGCGATCAGCTCGACGCGCCGGTCGGACAGCAGCAGGTAGATCAGCACTCCGGAGTTGTGCCCGGTATCCCAGACGCGAAGGCGGCCGAAAAGCTCGATCGCGCGAGCGCGGGAATTCGCGCCGGCGAGAAGCGCGGCAATAGGCAGCGAGGCTTCGACCGCGAAGCGCAGCTCGCCTTCGTGGCGGCGCTCCTCTTCGCCGATCGCCTTTTCGATGGCGCGCATCGCTGCGGGCGGAAACGCACGCCTCACCGCCCGGTGATCGGTGAACAGATGCCGCATGAGCCGCTTGAAGTTCATGGCTCTCACCAACTGCCGGAGGCGCCGCCGCCGCCGAAGCCGCCGCCTCCACCGCTGAAGCCGCCTCCGCCGCCGCTGAAGCCGCCACCACCGAAGCCGCCGTAGTAACCGCCTCGTCCGAGGCCGCCGGCTGCGGCCAATAAAACGAACAGGAACACCGCGACAGCCGCAATGACCCCGACAAAGACTGTGCCTGCGATTGCCCAGGCGGCAAATCCTGCGAGCGCACCGGTCCCGGCGGCCCCCACTCCTCGACCCAGAACCCGCGACAGAAAACCGCCTCCGATCACCGCCAGCACCAGCAACATCACCAGCAGCGATTGATAGTCCGGCGACGAATCGGCTGCGCCGGCCTGCCGCTTGGCCGGTGGCAGCAATTCGCCCTCGATCAGCTTCATGAGCGCGCCGGTACCGGCGTCGATGCCGCCGTAGAAATCGTTTTCCCTAAAACGCGGCGTGATCACCTCGCTCACGATGCGTTTGGCGACCGCGTCGGGGATCGCGCCTTCGAGGCCGTAGCCCACTTCAATCCGCAGCTTGCGGTCGGCCTTGGCGACGACCAGGATCACTCCATCATCGGCCTTGGCACGGCCGATTTTCCAGGATTCGGCGACGCGGATCGAGTACTGCTCGATGGTCTCGGGCTGCGTGGAGGGCAGCAACAGCACTGCGATCTGGCTGCCCTTGCTGCGCTCGAAATCGCGCAGCCGGCCTTCGAGCGTCTGAATTTGCGCCGCGGTGAGCGTGCCGGTGAGGTCGGTGACGCGCGCCTTGAGCGGCGGAACCGCGACTTCGTCGGCGGCGAGCGCGAAGCCCGCCAGGAGAAACAACAGGCCGGCCGCAACCGGGCCGAGCCAGCGCATCAGCATTGATTTACGGCTTCGCTGCCGGCTGCTTGCTGAAATCGACGGTCGGCGGCTTGGCGATGGCCTTCTCGTCCTCGACGCTGAAATTGGGCTTTACCTGGTAGCTGAACATCATGGCTGTCAGGTTC
>JBGPLD010000205.1:0-3900 GCA_041486325.1 Gammaproteobacteria bacterium | reverse complement strand
GTCAGGCGATCGCTCTGTACGGCATTGCGCTCGCGGCACGCGAGCCACGCCGCGCCGGCTGGGTGCTGGGTTCCGGACTCGTGGTCGCCGCGCTGTGCAAGGGACTCGCCGCCGTGATCGCGCCGATCGCCGTCGCGCTTGCAGTGCCATTTATTTCGTCTGCCTGGCGCCGGCGCGAGTATCTGCTTACGCTGATTGCCGGGACGCTTACGCCCATCGTCATTTGCGGCATCTGGCTCGCGCTGGTTGAGGCCCGCCTTCCCGGATTTGCGGGCACATGGTGGCAATTCAATTTAAGCGGCTTCGCGATGCCGCGCGCCGACGCGTTCGGCTATTGGGCGGAAACCTTCGCCTGGGCCACGTGGCCGGCCTGGCCGCTCGCGTTCTGGACTTTGTGGGACCGGCGCCGCCGCATGTTCGAGCCCGGGACACGCATGCTCATCGCCGCGTTTCTCATCTCGCTTGCCGTTGTGCTCGCCCAGCGCGACCCGCGCGAAGTGTACGCGCTGCAGCTCCTTCTGCCGCTTGCGCTCCTCGCCGGCGCCGGCGTGCCGACTCTGCGCCGCGGCGCAGCCAACGCTCTGGTGTGGTTTGGCGTCATGAGCGCCACGTTCTTCGGCGCGCTCGTGTGGCTGGGCTGGATCGCGATGATGACGGGTGTGCCGCCGACCATCGCCCGCAACTTCGCCAAGCTCGAGCCGGGCCACGTGCCGCAGTTCTCCTGGGCGGTGTTCGCAATTGCGCTCGCATTCACCCTGGCCTGGACCTGGCTGATCCTGAAAAGCGAGCGGTCCGTATTCCGAAGCATTACCTTCTGGACAGCCGGGATCACGCTGCTGTGGGGATTGACCACAACATTGTTGCTTTCCTGGATAGACTACGGCAAGAGCTACCGTCCGGTGGCGCTCTCGCTCAAGAAGGCGCTGCCGGCAGGCATGCGCTGCATCGAGAGCCAGGGGCTGGGCGAAGCGCAGCGGGCAGTGTTTGACTATCATGCCGGCATCATCACCCAGCGCCTGGAGCGCCGCACGGGAGATCGCTGCCCGCTGCTGCTGGTGCAGGCCCGACGAGGCGAAAATGACCGCGTCGGAGGCGAATGGAAAATTCTCTGGGAAGGCAGCCGGCCCCGCGACGGCGAGCGCTACCGCCTCTATCAAAGACAATTGTGAGCGGGGTCACCCAATCGCCGGCCTGGCAGGCGCTCGCGGCACATCAGCGCAGCCTCGAATCGACAAGCCTGCGCGATCTGTTCGCCGCAGATGCAATGCGGCCGGAGCGCTTCTCGCTGGAATTCGGCGAAATTCTGCTCGACTATTCCAAGAACCGGATCGATACGCAATCGATGCGGCTGCTGCTCGCACTCGCCGCCCAGGCGCAAGTGCCCGTCTGGATCCGGCGAATGTTCGCAGGCGATGCGATTAATAACACCGAACGGCGACCCGCGCTGCATGTGGCGCTGCGCTCGGACCAGGCAGTATTTCCGGAAGGCCGCGACGTCATGTCCGCAGTGCGCGCAGCGCGCGAATGCATGCGCCGCTTCGTCGATGAGGCGCATCGCGGGGCACTCTTCGGCGCAGACGGCCGCGCCATTACCGACATCGTCAATATCGGCATCGGCGGTTCGGATCTCGGCCCGAGGCTGCTCGTTCGCGCGCTGCGAAGCATTCGCAAAGTCGGTCCGCGCCTGCATTTTGTCGCGAACACCGATCCGGCGGATATCGACGCAGCGCTCGCCGGTCTTTCTCCCGGCGCCACGCTTTTCATCATCGCGTCCAAGACATTCACAACCGCTGAAACGATCGAAAATGCCGGCCGCGCGCGCGCGTGGCTGGAGGCCGGGCTGGGCGCATCAGCGGATCTTTCGCGCCATTTCGTGGCGGTGACCGCGAATGCGACCGGCGCGGCAGCCCTCGGCGTGGCGCCCGAGCGTTTGTTTCCGCTCTGGGACTGGGTCGGCGGGCGCTTCTCGATCTGGTCCGCGATCGGCTTGCCGGCGGCGCTTGCGGTCGGCATGGATGCCTTCGAAGAGCTGCTCGGGGGGGCGTGCGACATGGACACGCACTTTCAAACCACGCCCCTCGAGCGCAACTTGCCGGTGGTGCTGGCGCTGCTCGATATCTGGCACGTGAATTTTTTCGGCGCCCGGAGCCGCGCGGTGCTTCCCTATTCCGAGGATCTGCGCGATTTTCCGGCCTACCTTCAGCAGCTCGAGATGGAATCGAACGGCAAGCGCGTGGACCGAGATGGCATTGAAGTCGACTACGCCACGGCGCCCGTGATCTGGGGCGCGGCAGGCACGCCGAGCCAGCATTCGTTCCACCAGTTGCTGCACCAAGGCACGCCGCTCGTGCCCGTGGATTTCATCGTATTCGGACGAGGCGAAGCGGCGAATACCGCGCAGGCGGCGCTCGTCGCCAACGCGCTTGCGCAGAGCGCCGCGCTCGCCTTCGGAGACGCCGCGCCCGCCGCCCCGCACAAGACGCTGCCCGGCAATCGCCCATCGAACCTGTTGCTGCTGAGGCGGCTCACACCGCGCGCGCTGGGCCAGTTGATCGCGCTATACGAGCACAAGGTGTTCGTCGCGGGTGTAATCTGGAATCTGAACAGCTTCGATCAGTGGGGTGTCGAGCACGGAAAGAGCCTCGCGCAAACGCTGTTGCCGCGGCTGCTCGACGGCAGTGACGCAAGCGGGGTCGATCCGTCGACCTTGACCCTGCTCCGGCGGCTGCGCGAGCGCAATTGACTTGCGCCGCGCGCAGACTTAGGCTGACTATCAAGGAGATACACCATGAACGAAGATACATTCAACCTGAGCATCCGCAAGTTCCTGAAGATGGTCGGCGTGAGCTCGCAGCGCGAGATCGAGCAAGCGGTGGCCAAGGCCCGGGCGAGCGGCGCCATTGCCGGAACCGAGAGGTTTCCGGCCTCGGTCACACTCGATGTGCCGGGGCTGAAGCTGTCGGTGAAATTCGACGGCAGAGTCGATCTGGAATAGCTGCGCTCCGGGCCGGAATCTCATGAACAAGCCCCGGGATTCGGACGCGGCTGTGATCGAGGAGCTCAGGGCGCTGCTGGGCGACCGCGCGACGGCTTCAAAGGCCATCCGCGAGCACCACGGCAGGGATGAATCGTATTTTCCCTATGCGCCGCCCGATGCGGTGGTATTTCCGGAGTCCACCGAAGAAGTACGCGACATCGTCAACATTTGCCGGCGCCACCGCACGCCGATGATCCCGTTCGGGGTGGGCACTTCACTGGAGGGGCACGTTCTGGCCATTCACGGCGGCGTCTGCGTCGATCTAGGCCGCATGAACAAGGTGCTCGCCGTACACGAGGCCGATCTCGACGCGGTAGTCCAGGCGGGCGTGACCCGCAAACAGCTGAACGAGCACATCCGTCACACCGGCCTTTTTTTCCCGATCGACCCCGGCGCCGACGCGACGATCGGCGGCATGGCGGCCACGCGCGCCTCGGGAACCAACGCCGTGCGCTACGGCACCATGCGCGAGAACGTGCTGTCGCTCACGGTGGTGCTCGCCGACGGCCGCGTCGTCACCACATCGCGCCGCTCGCGCAAATCGGCAGCCGGCTATGACCTCACACGGCTGTTTGTCGGGTCCGAGGGCACGCTGGGTATCATCACCGAAGCCACGGTGCGACTGTACGCCGTGCCGGAAGCGATGTCGGCCGCACTCTGCTCCTTCCCCGATATCGCGGGCGCGGTGAATACCGTAATCCACACCCTGCAGGCAGGCGTCCCGATCGCCCGCAGCGAAGCGTTGTGCGCGACGACCATGAAGGCGATCAACGCCTACTCAAAGACGAGCTACCGTGAGCAGCCGACGCTGTTGCTCGAGTTCCACGGCACTCAAGCCGGAGTCGAGGAGCAGGCGAAGCTGG
>JBGPLD010000204.1:0-3908 GCA_041486325.1 Gammaproteobacteria bacterium | reverse complement strand
CTGGGCGCTGCGCCTGGACCTTTCGCGCGAACGCCAGGAAAAACAATCGTGGAACACGGTGCTGCTCTCGCTGCATCATTACTTTTGATCATGACAAATCGCATTGCAGCCGCTCTCCCCATGGTGTTGCTGGCCGGTTGTACGCAGGTCTTCTTTCAACCGCATCGCATTCAGGTGCACACACCCGACGAACTCGGGTTGACATACCAGGGAGTGCGATTTTCGGCTGACGATGGTGTCGAGCTCTACGGCTGGTTCCTGCCGGCGAAGGGCGCCGCGGCGGGCACCATTCTCCACCTTCACGGCAATGCGGAAAACATCAGCACTCATTTCGGCAGCGTTGCCTGGCTGCCGGCCCGCGGCTTCAATGTTTTTACCTTCGATTACCGCGGGTACGGCGCGTCCGAGGGCCAACCCACGCTCGATGGCGCACAAAAAGACATCGACGCCGCGATGAAGACGCTGCTCGCGCGCACCGACGTCGAGAAAGACCGAATCGTGATGTACGGCCAGAGCCTGGGTGGCGCACTCGCCGCATACAACGTCGCGCACTCGCCATTTCGGGCGCACATCCGCGCGCTCGTGATCGAGAGCACGTTCTCGGACTATATCGGCATCACCCGCGAGAAATTCGCCGACCATTGGTTCACCTGGCCGTTCCAGTGGCTGCCCTCGCTCACCGTGGACGACCGCTACAGCCCACTGCCGGTGATGAAAATGATCAGCCCGATCCCTTTGCTCATCCTTCACGGAGACTTGGACACGATCGTGCCGGTGCACCACGGGCAAGAACTCTATGAAGCTGCGCTAGAACCCAAGCAACTATGGATCGTGCCCGGCGCCGGACATATTCAGGCGATGCGTCAGGATGTCCAGCGCGACAGGCTGGTTGCTTATTTGCGTGAGGCGCTTTCTGCAGGCGCGAAAGAGCGCTAGCCGCCGAGATATGACCGCGGCCCTTGGGCCGACTATTCAGGACACGATTTGCCAGGTGCCGTCGCCCACGCGGCAGGCGCGTCCGGGCAAAGTCTCGCCCCGCCCGCCTGAGGTGACGCGTGTAGTGAATTCGCGGCACTTCCGCCCGCTCGATTCGAAGCCGCGCACGGGTGTTACGACGTAGTTCACGCCGGTTTGCGGGTTCGCCCACCTTACGCTCTTGCCGTCGCCGACGAGCTCGAGCGTGTGCCCGATGCAGCCGCGGTCGGTATTGTCGAAATCCCTGCCGATCTTGCTTCCGACCGCGGCGCCGAGGACCGTACCCAGAACGGTCGCGATCACGCGTCCTTCGCCCCTGCCCACTTGGGAGCCGACCGCGCCGCCGACAGTCGCCCCGACCACGGCACCCACCGCCTGCAGGTTGCAGCTGCCGATCACGACGCCGTAATCCTTGTCCCACTTCTTGCCGGTGTAGCCTTGATAGTAGGGATCATTCTGCTTGCGCCACCCGTGCGCGGGAGCCCACGGCGGCGGGTCGGCGAGGGAGACTTCCGAGGGCAGCATGAACGCGGCAGAGATTGCCAGCGTCATCGCCAGACGAGCAGTGCGGGTGGAATCGGTACGAAGCATGGGTTTCCTCCTTCCTATGTCCACAAATGTTCCGACAGCAGGATGCAAAGCTACTCCACTTTCGCGCCCGAAGCCTTTACCACCTTCGCCCATTTCGCGATCTCGTCCTGGATGAAAGCGCCGAACTGCTCGGGCGTGCCGGGCGCGGCGATGGCCCCCTGCTGCAGCAGCTTCTCCTTCACGTCGGGCAGGGCGAGCATCTTGTTGACTTCGCTGTTGAGCCGATTGACGATCTCCATAGGCGTCGCCTTGGGCGCGACGATGCCAAACCAGGCGCTCGCCTCGTAGCCCGCGACGCCCGCTTCCTGCATGGTCGGAAGATCGGGCAGCGCCGGGTAACGAGTGGCCGTCGTGATCGCCAGCGCGCGCAGCTTTCCGCTGCGGATGTGCCCTATGGAAGAGGTCAGATTGTCGAACATGACCGACACCTGGCCGCCGAGCAAGTCGGCGAGCGCCGGACCGCTGCCCTTGTAGGGGATATGCACCATGTCCACGCCGGTCAGCATCTTGAACATCTCGGCCGACATGTGGATCGATGTGCCGCTCCCCGAGGAGGCAAAATTGATCTGGCCGGGCCTGGCTTTGGCCAGGGCGATGAACTCCTGCACGCTGTTCGCCGGGACCGAAGGGTGGACGATCATGACGTTGGGCACCCGCGCTATCAACGCCACCGGCGCGAGATCGCGCCCGAAGCTGAACGGGAGATTCGTATAAAGCGTCTCGCTGATCGACTGCGCGACGGTCGCCTGAAGAATGGTGTAGCCGTCGGCGGGCGCCTTGACCACCAGTTCCGTGCCGACGTTCCCCGCGGCGCCGGGCCGGTTTTCCACCACCACCGGCTGTCCGAGCGGCCCCGAGATCTTGTCCGCCGCGATGCGCGCCAGGATGTCGGTCGCGCCGGCCGGCGGGAACGGCACGATGTAGCGAATCGGCCTGGAGGGCCAGGCCTGTGCGGCGGCATTACCGGAGACGAC
This sequence comes from Gammaproteobacteria bacterium, assembly GCA_041486325.1. Taxonomy (GTDB): domain Bacteria; phylum Pseudomonadota; class Gammaproteobacteria; order Burkholderiales; family SG8-39; genus VBDM01. The sequence continues at coordinate 1,368 of JBGPLD010000204.1, read as the reverse complement.
GCAGAAAACTGCTACGGCAGAGCAGACGACGCGTGCGAACATGCTGCCTCCCTTCGAATATGCGCCGGATTTAATCCGACCGACAGGCCTTTACTGCGGGGCGATCAGAATGGGCATCAGGCTGGAAATCCGCCATCCCTCCGGCGTCTTGACCATGATTAAATTAAGGTAGGCGTGAATCTTGGAAGGTTCGGCGCCGGGTTCGCCAACGGTCAGCTGCATGGGCGCGTAGACCTGCACGACGCGCCGGACGACGGGAATGACCCGGAATTCGCTCCGGTCGGGCTCGAGGCGCCAGGTGCCCTTGTAGCGGCCTTCGAGACTCTTGAGCGCTTCCTCGCGACCCCAGACGGGTTTGCCCCTGGTGATCCACAGAAGATTCGGCGAGTCCAGGAGAAGGCTCTCTACCGCCTTCAGATCATGCGCGTTCTGCGCAACCACAAATTTGTCGAACGCGGCGCGGACCTCATCTTCGGTCGCGGCACCGACAGGCGCGGGAACGATGGTTCCTAACGCCAGGGCAATCGCCAGCAATCGCTTCACTGTCTTTCTCCTCAAGCTCTGTCTAATAATTGTAAGTGGGCCCGCCTGGATTCGAACCAGGGACCAAAGGATTATGAGTCCTCTGCTCTGACCAGCTGAGCTACAGGCCCGCAACGCCTTGGATCACGGCGCGCTTGACTGCCGCGGTGCGGCTAGTTGTTGTCCAAAAAACTCTTCAGCCGCTCTGAGCGCGAGGGGTGGCGGAGCTTCCGCAATGCCTTCGCCTCGATCTGGCGGATGCGCTCGCGCGTGACGTCAAACTGCTTGCCGACCTCCTCCAGCGTGTGGTCGGTGTTCATCTCGATGCCGAAGCGCATGCGCAGCACCTTCGCCTCGCGCGGGGTGAGCGAATCGAGGATGTCCTTGGTCACTTCGCGCAGGCTCGCATACATGGCCGCATCGTTGGGCGCAAGCGTCGCCTGGTCCTCGATGAAATCTCCCAGGTGCGAGTCGTCGTCGTCGCCGATGGGTGTCTCCATCGAGATGGGCTCCTTCGAGATCTTGAGGATCTTGCGGATCTTGTCCTCCGGCATCTCCATCTTGTGCGCGAGCGTCGCCGGATCGGGCTCCTGCCCGGTCTCCTGCAGGATCTGTCGCGAGATGCGATTCATCTTGTTGATCGTCTCGATCATGTGCACCGGGATGCGGATGGTGCGCGCCTGGTCGGCGATCGAGCGCGTGATCGCCTGCCGGATCCACCAGGTCGCGTAGGTCGAGAATTTGTAACCGCGGCGGTACTCGAACTTGTCCACCGCTTTCATCAGGCCGATGTTCCCCTCCTGGATCAGGTCGAGGAACTGCAGCCCGCGGTTGGTGTACTTCTTG
>JBGPLD010000203.1:0-3914 GCA_041486325.1 Gammaproteobacteria bacterium | reverse complement strand
GGGCGCCTCGCTTCGAACACGCCCGCGGTCGCGCAGATGAAACAAGGGACGGGCCCGCGCCACTTCATCTTCTCGTCCGACAACCGGTTCGTGTACCTCCTGTCGGAGCTCGTTGCCACCGTGACGACGCTTTCTTTGGACGGCAAGACGGGATTGCTGACCGAAGTGAGCTCGGCCTCCGCGCTGCCGCCGGATTCGAAGCTCCAGCCTGGCGCGCCGCGCGGTGGAGTCGGCGTACCCGGAGTCGCGCCGCGCAACGTAGACAACGACATCTGGGCCGCGGATTTGCACCTGACCCCGAACGGAAAATTCCTCTACGCCTCGGAGCGCACCTCGAACACGCTGGCCGCGTTCAGCGTCGATGCGGCAAGCGGAAAATTGACTTATCTCTCGAGCACGCCCACCGAAAAGCAGCCGCGCGGATTCGCCATCGACCCCAAGGGAAGATACCTCGTCGCCTCCGGGGAAAAATCGGAAACGATCTCCGTCTATGCGATCGAAGGCAGCGGCGCGCTCAAGCTGCTGCAGAAATATCCGACGGGGAAAGGCTCGAACTGGGTGGAGATCGTCAGCTTCGATTGAAGGCGCGGGCTCAGATGCTTTTCTTCTCGGGTGTCCCCTGGATGAACTCGCCGACGCGCATGCTCGCGCTAACGAGCGCCTCCCCGAGGGCGGCCGTGGCGGCCTCGTTGTAGCGTGTTCCGAGCGCCGAGCTGTTGAATTTCACGTAGGCGGCGAGGTCGGCGTCGCCGATCTCGCGATAGGTGTAGCCGTACATCGCCGGAAGCGCCGCGCTCATCGATGCCCTCAACTTGTCGGGCGGAAATTGGGCGCGCAGCCGCGCGCGCAGAGTCGAAATTCCGATCCGCTTCTCCACGGGCTGCGCGGCATCCATTCCCGCCGCGATTCCGAGCGAAATGGCCTCCATGAAGGTCGCGCCGACTTCCACCGCCTTGGTTGCCGCGATGAGCTCCGCGATCAGCCGGGTGCGCTTCGAACTTGACGGCTTGTCCTTCTGGCTTTCGAACCAGGCCTGCATGTTTTCCGGCGTCAGGGCCCCTGCAGCCTTCTCCTCTGCGAGCGTCATTCGCCGTCCGAGGTCCCCCTCCAGCCAGGCGAGAACCCGCTTCATATCCGCCGCCGGCATCTTCCGCGCGAGCGAGCCGACGATCTCTTCGCGCAGCACGGCCGGGGCGAAGCCTTTTTTCCCGGCCTCGGCCAGCGCCGCGATCATTTCGTCGGGCAGCTTGCCCCGATTCGGCGAGAGCCCCCGCTCGAATTCCCCGGGGATGGAGGCGAGCTGCGCGCCGAGCCCTGCGCGCTCGAACAAGCGGTTCGCGAGCTCAAGCGCCTCCTTCGATTGGGCGTAAGCCGGCGGCGTGAAGACCGCCAAAGTGACAAGCATTCCAGCGAGCCGAATAAAAGTCTTCATGCATCCTCCATGGAGATACGCGCCTCCACCAGACGCTCGCGCGTCATCTCGGCGAGCGTGTTGATGCCGAGCAGCGCCATGTCGCGGTCGATTTCCTCCCGCAGCAGATTGATCCCGTGGCGCACGCCGGCTTCGCCGCCGATGGCGGCCGCGTAGAGGAACGGACGGGCGACGAACACGAATTGCGCGCCCAGCGCGAGCGCCTTGAGCACGTCGGTGCCGCGGCGAATGCCGCTGTCCATCATGATGGTCATTCCTCCCGCCTCTGAAACGACCGCGGGCAGCCTGTGCAGCGGCGCGGCCGAGCCGTCGAGCTGGCGCCCGCCGTGATTCGAGACGATGACGCCGTCGACGCCGCTCTCGCGCGCGATGCGCGCATCCGTCTTGTCGAGCACGCCCTTCAATACCAGGCGCCCCTTCCACAGCCGCCGCATCAGCTCGACGTGCTTCCAGGAGAGGCGATCGCGCTCGCCCGGATAGCGCTCGGCCTTGCGGGTGATGAGCGGCGCCCGCATGCCGGTGTTCTCGAAGTGCGGCATGCCGTGCAGGAACAAGGTACGCAGGAACATGCCGCACAGCCAGCGCGGCCGCAGCGCGCTGTCCCAGGCAAGCCGCAGCGTCGGCCGCAGCGGCCGGTTGAAGCCGCTCCTCACGTTGTTCTCGCGGTTCGCCCCCACCGGCACGTCCACCGTGAGGACGAGCGTATCGAATCCCGCGCGCGCGACGCGCTCGACCATCTGCGTGATGGATTCGGTGTCGCCCGAGAGGTAGGCCTGGAACCACGTCGTGCGCCCGGCGGCGCGCACGTCTTCCATCCGCGCGAGCGACGCGCCGCTCATGATCATCGGGATGTTGGCTGCTTGCGCAGCGCGGGCCAATACGATGTCGCCCTGGTAGGCCGCCATGGAACTGCCGCCCATCGGCGCGAAGCCGAACGGCGCGTCGTAGGTATGTCCGAAGAGCGTCGCCCGCGTCGTCCTCGCGGCGACGTCCACCAGCACGCGCGGCACAAAGGCGTAGTCGTCAAAGGCCGCGCGGTTCGCGCGCAGCGACGCGTTGGTCTCGGCGCCGCCCGATACATAGCCGTACATCGGCCGCGGCAGGTAGCGCCGCGCCGGCGCCTCGAAATCATCGAGCGCGAGGATCCTCCTCAGATTTCGCGGCACGGCCTTGTCGACCACGCGCGCGGTGACGGTGTGCCGCTGCGCGGGCCGATCGCGCGCGGAGACGGGGTTCGCTGCCTGTTCTGCGGCGTCGGGCACTCCAGAGCTCCCTGGTATTCGCCTACTCGCCTTTCGCGCCGGAAATCTCGACCACTTTTTTCCAGTTTTCGCGTTCTTTCCTGGAGGCGGCGACGAGGTCTTCGGGCGTGCCGGGCAGCGCTTCGAAACTGACCTCGCGCAGCTTCGCCACGAAATCCGGTTTCCTGAGAATGGCAACGAGTTCGCGGTTCATTCGGGTGATGACCTCCTGGGAGGTCTTCGCTTGCGCCACCAGGCCGAACCAGGCGGCGGTGGTCATGTTCGGGTAGCCGCTCTCGGCGACGGTCGGCACATCGGGAAGCTGAAACCAGCGCGCCGGGGAAGTGACCACTAGCGCGCGCAATCTGCCGGTGCGTATCTGCGGCAACAGTTGCGGCAGGTTGTCGGTGGTGAACTGCACGTCTCCGGCGATCAACGCCTGCATCGACGGATTGTTGCCGCGGTACGGCACATGCAGCAAGTCGATGCCGACGTTCGCCTTGAACAACTCGTTCAACAAATGCCCGGCGCTGCCGATGCTCGAGCTCGAATACGAGAGCTTGCCCGGATTGGCCTTGCCGTACTCGGCCAGCTCCTTGAGCGAGCGCACCGGCAGCGCCGGCGCCACCACCACGACGTTCGGCGTCTGCCCGATGAGGCCGATCGGCAGGAAGTCTGCGTCCGGATCGTAACCGAGCTTGGGGTAGAGATACTGGTTCACCGACATCATCGGCAGCGACACCACCATGAACCAGCAGTCGTCGGGTGCCGCCTTGGCGAAATAACTGCCGGCGACGCCGCCGCTCGCGCCGCCGCGGTTTTCCACCACCACCGGCTGGCTGAGCGACTCCGACAGCCGCTGCGCGAAAAGGCGCGTGAGGATATCGGTCGATCCTCCCGCCGGATAAGGCACCAGGATCCGCACCGGGCGGCCCGGCCAGCCGGATTGCGCCCGCACGCTGCCGTACGCGACCAGCGCGAGCGCAAGAACGATCCACTCGAGTGCCGGACGCGGCCGGCGAAATAAATGTGACGTCACCACTGTCTCCCGAAGCTCATACCTTCTCCTTCCCGGGGATTGTCTTGATGATCTCGCCGATGCGCATGCTCGCGCGGGTCAACGACTCCCCAAGGGCTTTGGTGACGGCCTGGTTGTACCACTGTCCGAGCGCCGAGTCGTTGAATTTCACATACGCGGCCAGGTCGGCGTCGCTGATCTGACGATAGGTGAAACCCTCCAT
>JBGPLD010000202.1:0-3918 GCA_041486325.1 Gammaproteobacteria bacterium | reverse complement strand
GCGTGACCTTGCCGCCGCGCCGCTTTACGTCATCGCATGCCTTGCGGGCGTCATCGACGCCGATTGCGACGTGGCCGTAGGCGTTGCCCGGCTCGTATCTGTCAACGCCCCAGTTGTAGGTCAGCTCGAGCACCGCCGTTTCCGATTCGTCGCCATAGCCGACGAAGGCAAGCGTGAATTTCCCGTCGGGATAGTCCTTGCGGCGCAGGAGCCGCATGCCGAGCACCCCGGTGTAAAAGGTCAGCGAGCGTTCGAGGTCGCCGACGCGCAGCATGGTGTGGAGAATTCGCATATTGGTTTTCCTAGAGTTCGGGCAAAGTCCTCGCGAGCGCGTTCAGCTCGCGCCGCGCCGCGCGATGGTCGGGATACAGAGCGGCCACAATATTCCAGAATCGCGCCGAGTGGTTGAGCTCCCGGCGGTGGGCAAGCTCGTGCGCGACGACGTAGTCGATGAGATGCGGCGGAAACAGCATGAGACGCCAGTTGAGCAGCACCCGCCCGCCGGCGCTGCAACTGCCCCAGCGCGTGCGCGCGTTCGAGAGGCCGACCCCGGTCGCCGCCAGCCCGAGCGGGCGCGACAGCGCGGCGACCCGCTCCTGGAATAGTGCGAGCGCCTGCTCGCGGATCCAGCCGAGCACCCGCTCGCGCAAGCCGGTCCCGCCTGTGAGCCCGACGTTGAGTCCGACCTCGAGCCCGACCTCGAGCCGCCCGTCCGAGAGTCGAATGCCGCATTCGCCGGGCGGCAGCGCCAGCTCCAGCGTCCGCCCCATCCACGGCAGACGAGACCCCGCTGCCCACACGAACGGCCGCCGGTGCGGCTCGGCGAGACGCCTGCGGATCCAGCGTTCTTTTTCGCGGATGAAGGCCTCGACCTCGGCGAGCGTCGCGTAACGAGGGGCGCGCGCTTCAATGCCGTCGCCGTCGACGAATAGCGCAATTGTGCGTCGCCTTGCGCGCACAAGCTGATAGCCGAGAATGCCGCCCGCGAGATGAACCTGGCGGACCTGCCGCGATTTTTTCGGCCGCGGGGCAATTTCGAAAAGAAGCTGAAGCTGTCTCAGGACCTGGGACATAGGCTCGCCATGCGGCCTTCGATCCATTCCTCGACTTTCGCGTTCAGCGATTCCGGCGTGTGGTCGCGCGAATCGATCGGCAAGCCGATCTCGAGTGTGATCGTGCCGGGACGCACGAGGAATGCACTCCGCGGCCAGAGCAGCCCGGCGTTGTGCGCAACCGGCACCACCGGCACACCGCATTGCACCGCGAGCCAGGATCCCCCCAGACGGTATTTGCGGCGCTCACCCGGTTTCACCCGCGTCCCTTCCGGGAAAATCGTGATCCAGAACCCTTGAGCGAGCCGCTGCCGGCCGAGTTCCGCCATGCGCGCCAGTGCGCGGACGCCGCGGCTGCGGTCGATGGCGATCGGGCTCATCAACGCCAGGCCCCAGCCGAAAAACGGGATCCAGAGCAGCTCGCGCTTCAGCACCAGCACCTGCGGCGGAAAGATCACCTGGAACGCGAGGGTTTCCCACGCCGACTGGTGCTTGGACAAAATCACCGACGGCGTACGCGGCAGGTTCTCGATGCCGATGACGCGGTGGTCGATGCCGAGAATGATTTTGGCCAGCCAGAGCATGATGCGCGCCCACCCGGATATGATGCGATAGCGCGTCAGCGGCGGCAGCGGAAACGTGGCAACAATGACGATCGAGTAAGGCGGCGTGACGACGATCTGGGCGAGCGCGAATGCGAGCGAACGCAGAAAGATCATTGACACAGCGCCTGCGCCACCGCGGCGAGATCCGGGTAGATCGACGTCGTCGCGGGCAGACTGCCCGCGACGCGAGTCTTTTCACCCTTGCCCGTCAGCACCAGGATCGGCTGCGCCTTCACCGCGGCGGCGGCCTGCAGGTCGCGCAGGCTGTCGCCGACCGCCGGCACGCGCTCGAGCGGCACATTGAAGCGTTCGCCTATCGCGAGAAACATCCCGGGACTGGGCTTGCGGCAGAGCGATTGCGACTCGGCCGTATCGGGACAGTAAAACACCGCCTCGATGCGTCCGCCCGCCTGATTCACGGCCTTGTGCATCCTCGCGTGGATGGCGTTTAGCGACGCCATGTCGAATAAGCCGCGGCCGATTCCGGACTGATTGGTCGCCACGACGACACGCCAGCCCTCCTGCGTCAGGCGAGCGATCGCCTCGAGACTTCCCGGGATGGGAACCCACTCGTCGGGGTCCTTGATGAAGTCGTCGTTGTCGAAATTGATGACTCCGTCGCGGTCGAGGATGACGAGCTTCATGCGGCGAGCTTGGAAATATCGGCAACGCGGTTCATCGCCTCGCGCAGGTCCGTGAGGAGCGCGAGCCGGTTCTTGCGCAGCGGTTCTTGCTCCACCATGACCATGACCGAATCGAAGAAAGCGTCCACGGGTGTCTTGAGCACCGCGAAGGTCTTGAGATAGCCGGCGTAATCTCCGCGTTCGAACGAGGCATTTGCCTTGTCGGAGGCTGCATGGAGCGCATCGAGGAGCGCGATTTCCGCCGGCTCCTTTAGCGTGTCCCGGTCTGCATTGCGGAACGACTCGCCTTTGGAGGCGGCTTGTTTCAATATGTTCACAACCCGCTTGTTTGCCGCGGCGAGGCTCTCGGCTTCCGGCAGCGCTTGGAATGCCTTGACCGCTTCCAATTGTCGCGGCACGTGACTGAGCCGATCGAAACCCCTGCTGAGAACCGCTTCGACTTGAAGCGTCGAATAGCCGAGGTCCTTCAGGTAACCCGAGAAGCGCTCGGATACGAAAATCTGAAGATCGGTGTGCGCGTCACCGATCTTGCCGCCGTAGCCCGCGAATGCAGCGTTGACCAACTCGTGCAAAGAAAGCGGGAGCTGATGCTCGACGACAATCCTGATCACCCCCAAGGCGGCACGGCGCAGGCCGAAGGGGTCCTTTTCACCCGTCGGTTGCTGGCCGATGCCGAATAGCCCGGCGAGCGTGTCGAGCTTGTCGGCGAGCGCGACTGAGGATGCCACCGGGCCTTGTGGCAGAGAATCTCCGGCGAAGCGAGGGCGATAGTGCGCTTCGATCGCGTCGGCCGCTTCCTCCGGCTCGCCATCATGGAGCGCGTAGTAACGCCCCATAATGCCCTGCAGCTCAGGAAATTCGCTGACCATTCCGGTGAGCAGATCGGCTTTGGACAGCCACGCTGCGCGTTCGGCGAGCATCGGATCGGCGCCAATCTGGCGTGCAATGGTGCCGGCGAGCAGTTGGATGCGTTCGACGCGCTCTAGCTGGCTTCCGAGCTGGTTGTGATAGACCACGTTGGCGAGTCTTGGTACGCGCGTCTCCAGACGCGTTTTGCGGTCCTGGTCGAAAAAAAACATAGCGTCCGACAGTCGCGCTCGGAGAACACGCTCATTGCCGGACACAATCTCGCCGGGGCTTTGAACCTTCACATTGCTGACGATGAGAAACTTAGGTAGTAGCTTCCCATCTTGGGCGAAAAGCGGAAAGTACTTCTGATTCTGCCGCATCGTAAGTATCAGGCATTCCTGCGGTACCTCAAGAAAGGCACGGTCAAATTCTCCTAGATAAACATTTGGGTGCTCCACCAACGCGGTAACCTCATCAAGGAGCAAGGCCGTGACTTCAGCTAATCCAAGTGATGCCTTTAGCTCGGTAGCCCTTGCGCGCAAACCTTCCTCTATTTCGGACTTGCGTTTTTCAAAGTTGGCAATGACCATGCCGTCCTTGTGTAGCCGCGCCTCGTACTCATCAGCGCTCTTGAGGATAATTTCGCCCTTGCTCATGAAGCGATGGCCATACGTTCTCTTCCCACTTTTTTCGGAATGCAAGCCGAGAACGAAACCTGGAACGACATGGTCGCCGTGGAGCATGACCAGACCGTGCGCTGGCCGGACG
>JBGPLD010000201.1:0-3924 GCA_041486325.1 Gammaproteobacteria bacterium | reverse complement strand
CGCTTGCCGGAGAAATAGGCAAGGGTCTGTTCTCCATCATGAGCAACCTGCCCCACACCGACGTGCTCATGGGCTCGATCGTCAGCCTCGGGGCGGGGAACAACCAGCAGCGCGACATCATCCAGTACACGCAGCACCTGAAGCCCAAGGTCTACTATCCGGGCCATTTGACCGATGTTGCGCAGGCCGGCTCCGCGCTCTATCACAAGATCAACTGGCGTGAAACGGCGCAAAACATGGGCTTCCCGCAAAGCGAGTGGCCGGAATTCCGCTTGCTGGTCGACCCGAACGACTTCCTCGTGCCGCAGGTCTTTACTCCCAGCGACGAGCGCTGGGAAAAGTCGCACGAGGCGGAGGCCCGGGTAAATTCATACTGCCACTGAGCTAGTCATTGCGGTCAACGCTCGTGTGCGGCGGCAGGTCTGCGTGACTGCTGCCGCACACGGCGGTTCGAATTCGGCGCGATAGTCGTATCGCTCGCGTAATCCGCGCGATGCCCGGTCGCTCGCAGCGCGTCGCAGTCCTGAATACACCTGTCGCTGTAAGCTCTGTGGCCGTGGAGACAGGCGATTTGGATGCTTCGCGAACATCCGATGCGGAGGCGGATGACCGCACCATCGAGACCGTCGCCGAGCTCTCGGCCGTACGCTTCTCATGGTTGGCGGCATCGCCGCCGGTGGTGGACATCAAGGCGTTTCGCCTCGCGCGCGGAGAACGCGTGTTCCTGCGCGGGCCAAGCGGCAGCGGAAAGTCCACGCTGTTGAATCTGCTGGCCGGGGTGGTGACGCCGCGGCACGGCACGGTCCGGACACTGGGCCGCGACCTGTGCGCGCTTCGCGGTGCTGCGCGGGACCGCTTCCGCGCCGACCATATCGGCTACATCTTCCAGATGTTCAACCTCATCCTCTATCTGTCGGTAATCGAGAACGTGTGCCTGCCCTGCGGCTTTTCCGATTCGCGCCGAGCCAGGGCGATACGTACCGCCGTGAACGTGGAAGCGGAAGCACTGCGCCTGCTGGAGCAACTCGACATGCGCGGCGCCGACGTGCTGCGCCGTCCGGTGACGGAACCGAGCGTCGTCCCGCCTCCGCGGGAATGACGCCTATTCCGGCCGCTGCGAGAAACTGCGCTCGAACACGGCCTCGGCGATGCGGTTCTTGAGGATCTCGATCGAGCCGCCCGCGATCATCCAGCCGCGGCAGCGGCGCACGCAGTACTCGACCAGCTCCTCCTGGCTGTAGCCCAGACCCCCCATCACCTGCAGTCCTTCGTTCGCCACGTCGAAGCCCGCCTGGTTGCAGAACGCCTTCGCGATCGCGGTCTCCTCCGCCGAGGGAAAACCGCGGTCGGCGTTGGCCGCCGCGCGATAGAGCAGAAGCTGGCCCGCGTCGAGCTTCATTTTCATGTCGGCGAATTTCCACTGCAGGCCCTGGAACTCGCACAGCAGGCGGCCGAACTGCTTTCTCTGCATCGCCCACCGGCGCGCCGCCTCAAAGGCGTAGCGGCCGAGAGCGAGCGAGCGCGCGGCGTTGCCGATGCGCTCGACGTTGAAGCCCGCGATCTGCTTCTTGAAGCCGCCTTCCTTGAGCACCACCATCCCGGCGGGAACGAAGACATCCTCGAACCAGATCTGCGCCCACTCCTCGCCCGACATGAACTTCGAGGGCTTGCCGAAGCGCACGCCCTTGGCCTTTGCGTCGATCAGCACCGAGCCGATGCCGCCGACGCCGGGCCCGAAGCGCACGTAGGCGAGGATCACTTCCGCGTACGGCGCATGCGTGGTGAAGACTTTCGAGCCGTTCACGCGGTAGCCCGCGCCGTCCGGCGTCGCGGCGGTCTTCAGGTCGGTCACTGCGGAGCCCGCCTCGGGTTCGGTCATGCCGACGCTGATGACCGATTCGCCAGCGAGAAGGCGTTTCAGAAATTTCTGTTTCTGCTCTTGCGTGCCGTACTCGGCAAGAACGCGGATCGGTCCGAAGTTGCCCGCCTGCACCACGTCCGCGCTGCGCGGGCACACCGATGCGACGGTCTCGATCGCGATCACCGCGTCGATCAGCGTGCCGCCCTGCCCGCCGTCTGCCTCGGCGATCGTGATGCCCAGCAGCTTCTGCGCCGCCATCAGCTTCGCGACGTCCCAGGGATATCCCGGCGCGTGTGCGCGCTCGCGCGCCCCGAGCGCGAGGTGCTTCTCGGCGAAGCGCCGCACGGAATCGCGAAACTGCTCCTGCTCCGGCGTAAAACGAAAGTCCATCGCTACTCCTTCATCACGACCAGTCCGTCCACGGCGATGACGCCGTCGTGCTTGACGATCAGAGGGTTGATATCCGCCTCGGCCACCGGCCGGCCCTCCAGTTGCGCGAGCCGCGAAAGAGCGGCCACCGCTTTTGCGAGGGCGGCGACATCGCCGCGCGGAAGGCCGCGGTAGCCGCGGATCGTCGCCAGCCCTTTCACCTCCGCGATCATTGCCGCCGCTTCCTCCTCGCTTACCGGCGCGAGCCGCAGAGAATAATCCTTGTAGATTTCCGCCAGCGTGCCGCCCGCCCCCACCAGAACCACCGGCCCCACCAGCGGATCGTCGCGGTAACCGGCGATCGCTTCGGCGAGTCCCGCTTCCATTTTCTGGACGAGCACACCCTCGATGCGCGCGGCGGGATGCGACGCCGCGACGCTTTCGAGCAGCGCGCGCACGCGCTCATCGTACTCGCCGCGGTTCGTGATGCCGAGCGCAACGCCGCCCGCCTCGGTCTTGTGCGCGATATCGCTCGAGCGCACCTTCGCTGCCACGGGATAGGACAGCGTATGCGCATAGTCCGGCGCGCGCGCTTCGACCGATTGCACCACCGGCACGCCGAGCGCGGAAAAAAGCGTCAGGGCCTGCGCTTCGTCCAGCCTTCCCTTGCGCGGCAAGGCGGCGGGCCACGCGAAGGCGGGCGAAGCAGGCCGCGCGCGCGGCGCGTGCCAGGCGAAAAACGCTGCGAGCGCATCGGCGCAGGCCTCGGGCGTGCGGAACGCGGCGATGCCGCGCCCGGCGAGCAGCGCGAGCGAGCGCTCCGCGTGCGGCGTGAGGAAAGCGGCGAGCGGCTTCGCGCGCTTTTTCGAATTCAGGATTGGCTCGACGGCGAGCTGCGGATGGAACTGCGCGGAGGAGCCAACGACCGCGAGCACGGCGTCGCAGGCGGGCGAATCGAGCAGCGCATCGAGCACGGCGGCGTAAGTTTTTTCCGTGCCGGCCATGGTGAGATCGACGATGGGAGAATCCGATGCGCGCACGCCGAGCGCGACGAGGCGCGCCTTCAGTGCGCCCTCCGGCGCCATCGCATCGATTCCGAGCGTGCCCATGCGATCCACAACGCTCGCCGCCCCGCCGCCGGTCGTGGTCACCACGGCGACCCGGGGCGCGCGCGAAAGGTGCAAGGGCGAGCGGCCGGCGACCAGCGGCGCGATCTCGATGAGCGTCTCCAGCAGATCCACCCGGAGAATGCCGCAGTCGCGCAGAAACGCGTCCACCGCAGCGTCGCTGCCGGCGAGCGCGCCGGAATGCGAGCGCGCCAGCGCCTCGCCGAGCGGCGATCGGCCTAGCTTGTAGGCCACTATCGGCTTGCCCGCGGCGTGCGCCTTGCGCGCGGCAGCGGCGAGGCGCGCTGCATCGCGAATCGTCTCGAGAAAAAGCAGGATGACGCGCGTGTCCGGATCGTCGGCGAGCAGCTCGACAAGGTCCCCCACCCCGAGGTCGGCCTCGTTGCCGACCGAAACGAGCTTGGCGAAGCCGAAACCCCGTGCCGCGCCGCGCGAGAGCACCGTGCCGAGCATCGTGCCGCTCTGCGACACGAAGCTCGTTGTCCCGGCGGGCAGCGCGTCCATTTCGAGCACTGCGTTGACGGTGAGCGCGACGCGCCCGGGAATGTCGACGAGCCCCATGCTGTT
>JBGPLD010000200.1:0-3992 GCA_041486325.1 Gammaproteobacteria bacterium | reverse complement strand
GGCCGATCCCGGCTTCCGCGAGCGCGGCATCGCTCATGCGGAAATGCGTCGTGCTCGCCGGATGGATGACGAGGGACTTCGCGTCGCCGACGTTGGCGAGATGCGAGAAAATCTTCAACGCCTCGATGAAGCGCCGCCCGGCCGCGCGGTCGCCCTTCAGGTTGAAGCTGAACACCGCGCCGCAGCCGCGCGGCAGCAGCCTTTTTGCCAGCGCATGGTCAGGATGCGAAGGCAGCTCCGGATAGGCGATCGATTCGACCGCGGGTTGCTTGCCGAGAAAAGCGATCGCCTTGCGCGTGTTCTCGACATGGCGCTGCATTCGGATCGGCAATGTTTCGACGCCTTGCAGGATCTGGAACGCGCTCGCGGGGCTCATGCAGGCGCCGAAGTCGCGCAAGCCCTCGCGCCGGGCGCGCAAGAGGAACGCGGCGACGGTCGACTCCTCCTGGAAATCCATGCCGTGAAACCCCGCATAGGGCTCGGTCAGCTCGGGAAATTTCCCCGAGGCTTCCCAGTCGAAGGTGCCGCCGTCCACCAGCACGCCGCCGATGGCGACGCCGTGGCCGCCGAGGAACTTGGTCGCCGAGTGGTAGATCAGGTCGGCGCCGTGATCGAAAGGTTTCAGCAGGTAGGGCGTGGTGAAGGTCGCGTCCACCAGCAGCGGCAGCTTCGCCTCGTGCGCGATCGCGGCGACCGCCGGAATGTCGAGCACGTCGAGGCCCGGGTTGCCGAGGGTTTCGCCGAACAGCAGTTTTGTATTCGGCCGGATCGCCTTCTTCCAGCCGCCGAGGTCGCGCGGATCGACGAAGCTCGTGTCGATGCCGAAGCGCGGCAGCGTGTACGAGAGCAGGTTGTGCGAGCCGCCGTAGAGCGCGCGCGAGGCGACGATGTGCGAGCCCGCGCCCGCGATCGTGGCAACGGCAAGATGCAGCGCCGCCTGGCCGCTCGCGGTGGCGATGGCGCCGACGCCGCCCTCCAGCGCCGCAATGCGCTCCTCGAGCACCGCGTTGGTGGGATTGGAGATGCGCGAATAGACGTGACCGCCGCGCTCCATGTTGAACAGCGCCGCGGCGTGATCGGAATCGCGGAACACGAACGAAGTGGTGAAGTAGATCGGCGTCGCACGCGCGCCGGTGACCGGATCCGGCCGCTGGCCCGCGTGCAGGCTGAGCGTGTCGAACTGGAGAGTGCGTGGTGCAGCCATGGTGTCCTCCTCGGAGTCCGGCCGATTCTACCCGCTTTGCTCGTCATTCCGGACGCGCGCAGCGCGAGCCGGAATCCAGTGACTGCTGTACGCAAACCGTCTCTGGATTCCCGCTTGCGCGGGAATGACAATCAAAAAAAACCGCGCCTCGAAGGGCGCGGTTTCATTTCGGTCCGGAGCGCTCAGCCGAGCCGGATCGGCACGTAGATCTTGTTGCCTTCACGCTGGATCAGCAGCGCGATGGGGCCGCGCGATTTTTCGACGAGGCGGCGCAACTGCCCGGCGTTTTTCACCGGCTGGTCGTTGAGCGCGAGGATCACATCGCCGGGCCGGACTCCTGCGCGCGCCGCCGGGCCTTCGACGTTTTCGACCAGGAGGCCGCCCTCGACCTCGATCTGCTTGCGCTCTTCGCCGGTGAGAGGCCGCACGGCCACGCCAAGCTTGCCCGGCTTGGCGCTCGAGTCGCCTTCGGCGGAAGCCACTTTCTCGTTTGGCATTTCGCCCAGCGAAGCGCGCAGCTCCTTGGTCTCGCCCTGGCGCCATACCTGGATGCCGACCGCGGTTCCGGGCCGGGACTCGCCTATGATGCGCGGCAGGTCGGAGGACTGCTCGACCGAGCGTCCGTCCACTGCGAGGATGATGTCGCCCGGCTTGATTCCGGCCTTGGCGGCGGGACTGCCCGCTTCGACCGCGCTGACGAGCGCTCCCTGCGCTTTCTTCAGGCCGAAGGAGTCCGCGAGTTCCGGGCTCACCGTCTGGATGGTTACGCCCAGGCGCCCACGGCTGACCTTGCCGTACTTCTGCAGGTCGTTTCTGACCTTCATGGCGACGTCGATCGGGATCGCGAACGACAATCCCATGTAGCCGCCGGTCTGGCTGTAGATCTGCGAGTTGATTCCGATCACCTCGCCCGCCATGTTGAACAGCGGGCCGCCCGAGTTGCCCGGATTGATGGCGACGTCGGTCTGGATGAAGGGCACGTAGTTCTCGTCCGGAAGCGAGCGCGACTTGGCGGAAACGATGCCCGCCGTGACGGTGTTCTCCAGGCCGAAGGGCGAGCCGATCGCGGCGACCCATTCGCCGACCTTGACCCTGGAGGTGTCGCCGATCTGCACCGTCGGCAGGCCTTTCCCGTCGATCTTCACCAGCGCCACGTCGGTGCGCCGGTCCGCGCCTATCACTTTGGCGGTGAATTCGCGCCGGTCGATGAGCCTGACCGTCACTTCCGCGGCGCCGTCCACGACGTGCGCATTGGTTAGGATGTAGCCGTCGGCGCTGATGATGAAACCCGAGCCGACGCCCTTGCGCATCTCGTTGCCTTGCGGAACCTGGTAGCGGCGGAAAAATTCGAAGACCGGATCGCCTGGCTCGCCGGGGGCCTGAAACTGCTGCATCTGGGTGCGCACGCGCGCGGTCGTGCTGATGTTGACGACCGCGGGACCGAACTGCTCGACCAGCGCGCTGAAATCGGGGAGCCCCCGCGCGGCGGTCTGCGCCGCGGGCTGCTTGTTGGGCTGTGCGCTGGACTGCGGGGCAGCTTGCGCGGCCTCCGGTGTCACCGCACCGGAGCTGGAAACGGGAGCGATGCTGCTCCCGCCCGCGTACCCCAGGGCAGCGGCGACGACAACGACTGCGGCAAGAATCGCCGTGAATCTTCTGCCGGACATGACGACCTCCGTGAAATTCATGAACTGACTAAGGCAACGCGGTCCGGCTTTAAGTTCCGTACCGCCTCCGAAATGACACAATCTGTTACAGGCTCGCCGGAGCAGTCGCGCTAGAAAGCGCCGGCGCGGGCGGCAAGGTAACATCGCTTCGAAAATGAGAACGGACCCGGAAGACGCGCGGCACGGAGAAAACCTGCCGCTCAGGCTGATGGCGGCCGTGTGGCTGCCTTTTGCCTGCGGCTATTTTCTTTCCTACGCTTATCGCACCGTCAATGCGATTATTTTTCCGGACCTGGTGCGCGACCTCGGCGTCAATCCGAGCGAGCTGGGCCTGCTCACGAGCGCGTACTTTCTGGCCTTCGCCCTGTTCCAGCTTCCGCTCGGCCCGTTGCTCGACCGCTTCGGGCCGCGCCGCGTCGAATCCGCGCTGCTGCTTTGCGCCGCGGCCGGGTCGGCGGTATTCGCGCTCAGCCACAGCCTGCCGGGGCTGGTGCTGGGAAGGGCGCTTATCGGGCTGGGCGTGTCGGCCTGCCTTATGGCCGCGATCAAGGCGATGGTGCAATGGTTTCCGGCCTCGCGGCTCGCCACGCTGAACGGCCTGTTGCTGGCGGCAGGCGGCCTGGGTGCGATCACGGCATCGGCTCCGGTAGAGGCCGCGCTGAAGCTGACCGACTGGCGCGGCCTGTTCCTGGTCGTTGCCGCGATCACGGCCGGAGTTTCGGCGATGATATTTTTTGTCGTTCCCGAGCGCAGGGAAGCGGGGCCGAAGGAGAGCCTGCCGGAGCTCCTTGGGGGAATGCGCACGGTATTTGCAAGCGCTCTGTTCTGGCGCGTAAGCCTGCTGCCCGCTTTCGTCCAGGGAACCTTCCTCTCGGTGCAGGGCTTGTGGGCCGCGCTCTGGCTTCGCGACGTCGCCGGCTATGAACGCGGCGAAGTCGGGGAACTGCTGCTCTGGATTGCCGCGGTCATGACCGCCGGGTTCGCGCTCGTCGGCGGTCTCTCGGACCGGCTTTCGCGCCGCGGCATCGAGACGACAACCGTGCTGCATGCCGGGATCGGGATTTCGATCGCGATGTTTTTCCTGATTGCATGCGGCGTCACGACGGGCGCGATCTGGATCT
>JBGPLD010000199.1:0-3998 GCA_041486325.1 Gammaproteobacteria bacterium | reverse complement strand
TGGTCCGGGCAGCGTGCTGGCGATCGAGCGCTATGCCTTCGATCCGTCAAAAAATGACGGCGCGTTCGAGTCCACGTTGCGCAAGGGAACGCTTTCGGTGGTTTCCGGCAAGATCGCCAAGCAATCGCCCGATGCCATGAAGGTGAAAACGCCGTCGTCGATTCTGGGCGTACGCGGTACGGAGTTCCTTGTGCGGACGGGCGACGCGGTCGACTAAGGCCTGGCGTGAACTTGTTGTACGCCGCGATCGCGGCGGTGATGATCTATTTGGGCATCCACGGGTCATCCAGCGATCTGGTAGTGCTGCTGCCTGACAAGAACGGCAAGGTCGGCACCGTCATTGTTCATGGTCGCAAGGGTGAAACCGTTCTCAATACTGCATACGCTTCCGCCCGCAGCGATTCCGACGGAGGCGTCCGGCAGGATACGGCGAGCGAACAGGAACTGAACCAGGTATTCGGCAGCGCGCTTGCCGCGCAGCCGCCACGTCCGATATCGTTCCTTTTTTACTTCGAGAGCGGCACCGACGATTTCACGGAAGCATCGAAGGCGGACGTGGAACGCCTGATTGCGGAGATGTCGGGCAGGGAGTCGCCGGACGTCACAGTGATCGGCCACACCGACCTGGTCGGGGCTGACGAATCTAACGTCGCGCTCTCGCTGCAGCGCGCCGAGCGCATGAAGACCATACTTACGGGAATGAAAATTCCGGCCGAGCGCATCCAGATCGACGGCCGCGGCAAGCGTGAGCCGCTCGTTCTCACCCCCGACGGAGTTTCCGAACCTCGCAACCGGCGCGTGGAAGTCACTGTGCGCTAAGGGTCCCCGCTCGAATTCCAGCGCAACACCAGCAGCGTAATATCGTCCGTGGCTTCGGCGCCCGCGACAAACTGCGCGACGTCGGACCGGATCGCATTGCCAAGCGCCGCCACGCTCCGGGTGTGCCTCGAGCGGTCGATTGCCCGGCGCAACCGACCGGACCCATATAGTTCTCCGGCCGCATTCATCGCCTCGGTCACGCCGTCGGAAACCAGGCAGAGCGTCGCCCCGCGGCTCATTCGATATTCGGCCACGACGTAAGGGAATTCCTCGAGCACGCACAGCGGCGGCCCACCGCCCGCCTCGAGACGCACGATCTCCCCGCTCCCGGGTGAAAAGACGAAAGGCGCTTCGTGTCCGGCGCTGCAATATTCCAGCAGGCCGGTACGCACGTCGAGCACGCCGGCGAATACCGTAACAAAAAGGGATTCCGGATTTTCGCGCGAGATCTCGGCGCTTGCCTCCTGAAGGACTTCATCCACGCGGCCGCTGCGCCGCAGCGCGGCGCCCTTGCACAGGGCTTTGCTGACCGCCATGAAGATACTGGCGGGCAACCCCTTGCCCGAAACGTCGCCGACAAGAAAAAACAACCGGTGGGCACCGAGCATGAAAAAATCGTATAGATCTCCGCCCACTTCCCGCGCCGGCTCCATCGAGGCAAATATTTCGAAGCGCCGCTCCGCTGGAAACACCTGTTCAGGCCGCGGCAATATCCCGATCTGGATGCGCCGCGCCGCATCGAGCTCGCCGGCGAAGCGCGCAGCCGTTTCGCGCTCGTGCTGCAGGCGCTCTCGCAATAGCTTGCGCTGCGCATTGGCTTCGGCCAGCGTTTCCGCGAGCATCGCAGCGAACAGCAAGGCAAGCACGGCACCCGGAACTGAAGCATCGATTAGAAGGCCGGCTCCCTTGTACGCTGCAAACCCGCCCGCCCCCAGTGAAATAAGCAGTAGCGCGAGCACCAGAGACGAGTAGCGCGGCGCGAAGCGCGGAACGACGTAAATGACCAATATTCCC
The DNA here is from genome assembly GCA_041486325.1 of Gammaproteobacteria bacterium. Lineage (GTDB taxonomy): Bacteria > Pseudomonadota > Gammaproteobacteria > Burkholderiales > SG8-39 > VBDM01. Next base: position 2,165 of record JBGPLD010000199.1, on the reverse strand, counting down.
AGAACGAAGGCGGCAAAGGCCTCAGCCCAAGGAGCCCAGCGGGGCCGCGCGAGCAGGTCGCCGTCGAATATCTGCTCAAGAATCTGGGCATGAATTTCGACGCCCAGCATGCGCGCGCCGAGCGGCGTTGTCTGAAAGTCGGTCAGGCCCAGGCCGGTGACACCGACGAGCACTATCTTGCTCTCAAATTGCGTTCTGTCGACCGTGCCGTTCAGCACGTCGACCGCAGAAACAAACCGGTCTGCGTTATGCGGCGTGAAATGCACCCACAGGCGTCCGTCGCGCTGAGTTGGTACGATCAGGTCGCCGATGCTGACATTCTCGACGCCGTCTGCGCCGACGTTCAAGACAAATATCGGATTGCCGCTTGCCACGCGCAGAGTTTCCAGGCTTAGCGGCAGCACAGGCGCGGTGCCGATTGTCGAGACCATTGGTACCCGCCGGATCACGCCGCCTTCGATGTCCGCGCTGAGCAACCCATGTCCCTGAGCGGCGGCATCAATTTCCGGCAGGCTGCGCAGGGCCGAAGCATAGTGGCGAAGGAACGGACGCGCGTCGCCGCCCTTTTGCAGCGATAGCGCAAAGGGCGCCGCAGGATCCGGTGAGCCCGATTCGAGGCCGGCGACGCCGAGTACGACCGGGGCAGACTTTATCGCAGCGGCAAGGGTCGCATCATGGTGTGGCAGGCCCGCAAGCCGATGTGCCAATCGACGATCAAACTTGGACACAGATAGTGCCAGCCATTCGGGCGACAGCCGGTCGGGCTCCGAAAACAGAATATCGACGCCGATCGCGGCCGGGTCCGCGGCGCGCAGTTTCCCGATCAGCTGCGCTACCACTGACCGCGGCCACGGCCACTGGCCGAACTGGTCGAGGCTCGCCTCGTCGATCGCAACGATCATGGCCGGCGCCGAGCGCCGCTCGCGCGGTGAGAAAGCCTGATACGTATCGAGCCAGGCAAGGCGCATCGCCCCGACCACCGGCATTTCTTCCCACAGTACAGGCGCCAGCAGCACGGCGAGCAGAATCAGGCCGTGTCGCGCGCCGCGGGCAAATAAGACTGCCTCCAGGCGACCCGATGCCGAAGGATCCTTCTCCGCCGCGGAATTCACGTCGTCAACGACATCCGGCGGTGGCGCTCCGCTCAGAGCTCAATCTCCAGCCCGTCGTAGGCCGCCGAGATGTGCAGGCGTTCGCCCGAACGCGTGATTTCCTCAAGGCGCAACGTCTCCTGCCAGATCTTCGCAATGCGCTCGTCGTTATTTGCCGGCTCGTGGTGGTAGAGCACAAGGTGCTTTGCGTTTGCAAGCTGGCACAGTTCGACCCCGACGACATTGCTCGAGTGGCCCCAGTCCTCCTTGACCGACACCGCTTCTGCGAGCGAATACATGGCGTCGAAAATAACCAGATCGGCATCGCGGAAAAAAGCGGCGAATTCCTCGGTTTTCTCCGGGTCATCCAGCGAATGCTCCGAGTCGGTCGAATACACGATGATCCTGCCATCCCGGGCAAAGCGATAACCGTAGGAATCCCCGGAATGGCTTTGCAGTTTCGGCGTAACGCCCCAGCCGGCGATGTCGTAAGTCCGGTCGGGATCGAGCTTCACAAACTCTATGGCCGCACTGAGACGATCAAACGGCACGGGAAAGCTGGGGGCATCCTGCTGCCGGCGCAAAGCGCTTTCGAGTTCTTTGTGGCAGCCGTATATGCGAATTGTGTTGCCCGTGACATAGGCTGGCGCGAAGTACGGAAAGCCCATGATGTGGTCCCAATGCAGATGGGACACAAACACGTGGAATACATTGCCCTTGGCGGGACCGTCCTTGGAGAAAACGTGGTTCCCGAACACGCGAACTCCGCTGCCAAGGTCGCACAGCACATATTCTGCGCCGCCCGCGTCGAGCTGCACGCAGGCCGAATTTCCGCCGAAAGTGTGGGATACCGCGAAGTCGAGCTCGTTTTCGATCCACGCCTTTGCTTTTTCCGGCGTGTCGAGGCCCTTGCGCGCCGCCGCGACCAAAGCCCGAACCAGCTTTTCCTTTATCGAACCCGAGTCAAGCGCGACGGGGAGCGAGCCGCGCGTCCCCCAGAACTTCACGCGCGATCCAGCCATCGTCACCCCGGGTGCTTGGAGTCATAAATCGCGAGGCTCGCTGGCGACGCCT
>JBGPLD010000198.1:0-4005 GCA_041486325.1 Gammaproteobacteria bacterium | reverse complement strand
GTGTTTGCGAGGCGCCTGCCGGGTGTGTCGCGATCGCATGAACTGGAGAGACAACATGTGCAAGAAAGGAACCAGGGCGCTTGCCATCGCGGCGGCGCTGGGTTTGTCCCACGCCGCGATGGCGCAGACGCAAGACGAGCTGAAAGCCTTGCGCGAGCAGGTCAGGCAGCTCGACAAGCGCGTGCAGGAGGCCGAAACCACCGCGCAGCAGGCCGCAATGCAGGCTTCCAGCCGCCCCACCGGGGAAAACGCGATGAACCCGGCCGTTTCCCTGATCCTGAACGGGACCTACGGCAATCTTTCGCAGGATCCGGCAGGGTACAAGATCAACGGATTCGTTCCGACGAACGGCGAGGTCAACCCGCCCAACCGGGGCCTGAGCCTGGGCGAATCCGAGCTTGCCATCTCGGCCAACGTCGATCACCTCTTTCGCGGCACCGGGATTTTCTCGGTATCTCCCGAAAACGAAATCGAGGTCGAGGAAGCCTATATTCAGACCCTGGCGCTTTCGCACGGCTTCACCATCAAGGCGGGACGGTTCTTCTCCGGCGTGGGCTACCAGAACCAGATTCACGCGCATGCCTGGGACTTCACCGATGCGCCGCTGGCGAACAAAGTGTTCCTCGGCAACCAGTTGAACGATGACGGCATCCAGCTGAAATGGGTGGCGCCGACCGATTTGTATTTCGATGTGGGCGCCGAGGCGGGGCGCGGGCGCAAGTTTCCGGCCGGCCCCGACGGCGGCCGCGACAAGAACGGTTTCGGCTTGGGCACCTTCTTCTCCCACCTCGGCGGTGATCTCGGAACAGGCACGGCTTGGCAGGTTGGGGTTTCGTATCTGAGCACCTCGCCCCAGGACCGGACCTACGACGATTCGGATTCGGCAGGGACGATGGTCACCAACAGTTTCACCGTGAAAAGCAGCCTGTGGGTACTGGACGGAATCCTTAAGTGGGCGCCGAACCAAAACCCGACCTATACCAACTTCAAGCTGCAAGGCGAATACTTCCGGCGCAAGGAAGACGGCAATCTGACCTTCGACACCACGACGGCATCGGTCGGGCCGCAAACCGGGGGGTACGCTTCAGAGCAATCGGGCTGGTACTTGCAAGGCGTCTATCAGTTCGTCCCGATGTGGCGGGTCGGCTATCGCTACGATCGCCTGAATTCGGGTACGACAAACATCGACCTCGTCAACTCGGGCGCACTCACCGCCGCCGATTTCCCGATCCTCGCCGGCTACAACCCGACCCGCCACACCGTGATGGTCGACTGGAGCCCGAGTGAATTCAGCCGAATCCGGCTGCAGGTTGCTCGCGACTATTCGCGCATGGATGCGCCCGACAACCAGGTCTTCCTTCAGTACATTGCAAGCCTGGGCGCGCATGGCGCCCACAAATTCTGAGGTGGCGAACATGAAAACGATCATCAAATTTCTTGTTGCATTGGGCACGACGCTTGCCGTGCTGCCGGCGGAGGCCGCGCTCAACGTCTTTGCCTGCGAGCCTGAATGGGGCGCCCTGGCGCAGGAATTGGGGGGAGACAAAGTGTCGGTGTATGCGGCGACGACTGCGCTGCAGGATGCGCACCGGATCGAAGCGCGCCCGAGCTTGATCGCGCGCATCCGCTCCGCCGACCTGCTCGTCTGTTCCGGTTCGGAGCTTGAGATCGGCTGGATTCCGCTGCTGCTCACGCAAAGCGGGAACAGCAAGATCCAGCTCGGTAGTCCCGGTTACTTCGAAGCTTCGCAATACGTCGTCAAGCTGGAGATCCCGAAAGTCCTCGACCGCGCACTCGGGGACATCCATCCTGGCGGCAATCCGCACGTCCATACCGACCCGCGCAACATCGCCAGGATTACGCCGGTACTCATGGAGCGCATGGCGCAGCTCGACCCCGCGAATGCCGATAGCTACCGCTCGCGCGGTAAGTCGTTTCTTGAGCGCTGGCAGGCGGCGATCGCGCGCTGGGAACAGCAGGCAGCGCCGCTCAAGAGCGTTCCGGTTGTTGTGTACCATAAGGACTTCTCGTATTTCATCAATTGGGCGGGAATGCGCGAAGCCGGAAGCCTCGAGCCGAAACCCGGCATTCCTCCCACGCCCTCGCATCTCGCCGAATTGATAGACCAGATGAAACGCGCTCCCGCGAAAGTGATCGTCTATTCGCCCTACAACAGTCCGCAGGCCGCGGAGTTCCTGTCGAGCAGAGCCAACATTCCTGCGGTGATGATGCCCTTCACCGTCGGCGGAACGGACAAGGCGAAGGACCTGTTCGGCTTGTTCGACGACACGATCGCGCGATTGTTGGCGGCTGTAAAATGAACATCGACGCGGCGAGTTTCGGTATCCTGTGGCCCGCGTTCATCGCGGGTCTGCTGGTCACCGCCACCCACGTCCCGCTCGGGATGCAGGTACTTTCCCGCGGCATCGTGTTCATCGACCTTGCGGTGGCGCAAATTGCGGGTGTCGGAGTAATCCTGGCAGATTTCCTAGGCTGGGAGCCCACGGGTGCCGCGGTGCAGGTTGCTGCGCTTAGCGCGGCGATTGCAGGTGCCGTGCTCTTGACCTGGACCGAACGACGCTGGCCGGAGGTTCAAGAAGCGGTCATTGGCGTTGTATTTGTCCTCGGCTCGAGTGTTGCGATCCTGCTGCTTGCTGGAAATCCGCGCGGTGGCGAGCACCTCAAGGAACTTCTAGTCGGCCAGATCTTGTGGGTGAACCCCGTACGGCTTCCGCTGGTTGCCCTGACAACCGCTGCGATACTCGCACTCTGGTTTGGTCTGGGCGTGCGGCTGGGCAGGATGGGCTTCTATCTGTTGTTCGCGTGCGCGGTAACCATGTCATTGCAACTGGTCGGGCTGTACTTGGTCTTCATCACGCTGGTGGTGCCGGCCCTCGCTACCTACTATCAAGGGCACCGACGCTATCTCAAGGCCTATACAGTCGGCGTGCTCGGTTACGCCGCCGGCCTGCTCGCGTCGCTGTGGCTGGATTTTCCCTCCGGTGCGATGATCGTGTGCGCCATGGCCGCCGTGGGCGCCGGCTCCGCATGGTTCGGACGTCGCGCCGCCGCCCGCCCTGCGTAAAGGATTCTGCGAAAAGGAGACTCGCCGGAATCCTCGATCTGATATCGGAAGTTGGACGCACAGGCCATTCGGGGGAAGAGGAGCACAATTGCGTTGCATCGCGCAACTGTGATACAAGAAAAATTCATCCCGGACTTCTACAAGGAATCCCCCGGCAAGGGAACATTTCCCGTGCGCCTCTTCGGTAAAAATATCGAGCTGCCGTTCAAGAAGCGCGAGAGCGAAGCGGACAAGGGCGTGGCCGTAAGTTCGCGTCTGCCCGCTCCCAATTCTACCTTACCGAAACCCGCGAGCCCCGGCGGAAAGCCCGCCGGGGTTGCGCCGGGAGGCGACGATTCGTCACTGGATTTCAGCACCTACACGCCTCCGCCGAAATCGGAGCAGCCACGCGTGCAGCCGCCTTCCGCTCAGAGCGCGCCACCCCGGCCGCAATCGGCGGGGCCCGACTCCCGGCGAGGGCCGGATTCGATTGCGAGTATCGAAAAGACGGCGAAAACCGGCGATGCCGTGCCGGCGGTCGAGAAGGCGGCGAAAACCAGCGATGTAGCGCCTGTGATAGAAAAGAAGGCGAAAACCGGCGAGGCTGCTCCGGTGATCGAGAAGACGGCGATCCTTTTCGCGAACGGACATGTGGATCAGGCGCTCGTCATTTTGTCGCGCTCGGTGCTCGATGGCGATCTTGGAGCATCCGCGCAGCAAGGGTGGCTCATGCTGTTCGACCTGTACCAGCATCTCGGAAAAAAGGAGGAGTTCGAGGCTCTTGCGCTCGAGTTCGCCGTGAAGTTCGAACGCTCGCCACCAGTGTGGACCGGGGCCGAGAGACAGGCAGATCCTGCGCTGGCGACGGGAGGCAGCGGCTATTGCGCGCTCACAGGAAAGCTGTCCGAGGCAAGCGCGCCGGAGATTGAAATGCTGCGGGC
>JBGPLD010000197.1:0-4022 GCA_041486325.1 Gammaproteobacteria bacterium | reverse complement strand
GTTTCTCGCGGATCAGGATCTCGAAGCGGCCGTCGTCGAACCCTGTCGTGTTCCAGCAATAGCCGTTGCGCTCGAGCACGCGGTAGAGTGGAACCGGCTCGCGGTTGAGGATCAGGAGGATCTCGCCTTCCGGCTCGAGCTCGGCGATTGCCTCCATCACCCGCTCGAAGGGCTCCGGCGGTTCAAGGCCGCGCGCATCGATGCGTATCACTGGCGCTTCTCCTCCGCACGCAGCCGCGGGAGCATGCTCGCCAGTACGATCAGCACCAGCGATGCGACGGCGTTGTGGGCCACTGCGAGCGCGACGGGAAACCCCGCGAGCAGCATGGCTGCGCCGAGCACGATTTGCACTGCAATGAGGACGAGCAGCGCAATTCCCAGCCGCTCGCCGCGCAGCCGCGCCTCCCGCCAGCCGATCCACGCGAGCAGCGCCGCGAGGAGCAGGGCGCCGAGGCGATGCGCCAGATGCAAGGCCTGCCGGGAGGCGTCGCCGAGTCCGTCGTTTGCCAGGAAGGGATCGAACGCGCGCCAATCGGCGCCGTGTGGCCAGAATCCGCCGCCGCACCCGGGCAAGCCGGTGCAGGCGAGCGCCGCGTGTCTCGCTCCGATCAATCCGCCGACCGCGATCTGCAGCGCCACCAACGCCATCGCAACCAGGATCCAGAGGCGGGGCCGGGCCTGCGGCGCTTCGCCGCCGGCGGCGGACTGCCGCAGCCAGGCGAGCAGGCCGAGCAGCGCCATGCCTCCGAGCAGGTTGCCGAGCATGACCGCGGGCAGCGTCGAAGGCGTGTATTTCCCGAGCCAGGCGAGCAGGGCCGCGAGCACGACAAGCACCACGGCCACTGCGCGCCGCGAATCGCTGCGCCAGCGACGCCACCCCAGCACGGCGATCACGAGAAGCAAGACGCCGGCGACGCTTGCCGCGAGGCGGTGCAAGACGCGCGCGAAAAATACCGGCGACTCCTCGGAGAGCGCTTCCGCCGGAGTCCCGGCCTGCGCGCCGTAACATGCGGGCCAATCCGGGCACGACAGCCCGGACTGCGACAGGCGGATGAACGCGCTCGACAGGGTGATGATCAGCACCAGCGCCAGGGCGATGCTCACGAGGCGGCGGATCAGGTTCATCCGGATGCGCGCACGCGCCGCTCCAGCAGCGCGCGAAACACCACGATCAGGAAAAGTACCCCGCCGGCGATGGCCACCAGCCCGCCCAGACCCATCAATCCCATTCCGAACAATTCCTGCGCGCTCTTCAGCACCTGCTCGCTGCCCGCTACCTTGCGCTGCACGCCGTAGCCGCCGGACCATACCAGCCCGACAATGTGCGCCAGTTGCCCGCCGCCGTACAGATACGGTTGCAGAACGGCGAGACGCCCTTTCGGCGTGCCGAATCCAAGCCGCGGCAGCAGCGCATAGGCAAGACCCATCAGCGCCAGCGTCACACCGACGATCGAGCCGTGGTAATGAGCCGGAATGCGCACGTCGCTGCCGCGGATCAGGAAGCCGATCAGCCCGCCGAGCGCAAACAGTGCCAGCGAGCTGACGAGCGCCGCCCGCAAGGGCCGCGTCGCCGCGGTCCCCGGAGAGGCACGCGCGAGACCGATCAGCACGGCAAGGCCCATCGGCAGAATGGCAAGGCCGCCGCCGAAGCGCATCAGCCAGGTGTGCAGCCTCTGGTGCTCGATCGAACCGATGTCCCAGGCGAGGTAGATCGCCGGCACGGCGAACACCGAGACGAGCGCAATCGCGAACAAGAGCACCGCGAGCCGCGGCGACAGCGGCAGCGGCGCGCCGATCAGCGTCGCGAGCCACAGCCACGCCACCAGCATCAATAGCGTCCAGGTGAACTGGATCGCGTGGCCGCCGCCCCAGAACAGCAGCTCGTAGTAGGGTTTGCCCGACAGTTCCGTGGGCATTTCGGCCCACGACCATGCGAGTGCGATGAGCGCTATCGCCGCCGCGACCACCGAGGCGTTGAGGCCGAAGCGCAGCGCGCCCTCGCCGTCGAGGCCGACGCCGAAGCGTGCCGGGGCGAGCAGATTGCGCGCGATGAGCAGGGCGAAGCCGATGCCGAACAGCGTCAGGCCGTACAGAAATACGCTGTCGTCGAGCACCGGAACATAGTTGCTCATGATCGGGCGGCCTTGGCCGAGGAACGGCGCCGCCGCCATGATGATCGCACCCAGCGCTGTCAGAACGAGCGCCGCGCCGGCGAGCGCCGGGTAACGCGGCCGGCTGCTCAGAGTCCAGAGCATCCCGGCGAAGGCGGCGAACCACACCAGCACCGACAGGTCCACGTGCACCACCAGCGCCACGTGGAAAAAATCGGCCACCGGAAAAAGCCGCTGCACCCCCGGGGTGCGCGCGAGCACCAGGAGCACCGAGAAAAGTCCGGAGCCGACCAGCGCCAAAAGCGCAAGCAGCAGCCAACCGCCGGCGAGTTTCTTGCGGAAATCGCCGGGAATCGGAAGAGCGAACTCCGCGATACGCTCGTCCGCAAACGTCGTGCCGGCGCGCAATGCGCCGAGCGCCGGCGCGAACAGAATCCCGGAGCTCATCGGATCAGCACCCCGCCGCGCTCCGGCGCGAAATCGATGAGCACGACCTGCCCGGCCGCGGCGTCGATGACCCGATCGCGCCCGTAATTGAAGCCGCTCACGCGCACGTCGTCGTTGAACCGGACGCGCACCTCGTGCCGCCCGGCCGCGATCGGCAGGCGCCGGTATCCGGTCGAGGCGCCGTCACGCGACAGGCCCGACGGCGCGAACGATTCGTTGACCAGCTCTGCGCCGTCCAGCTCCAAGCGCACGATGACCGGCGAGCGCTCGCGCGGGCAGTCGAGCGGCGCGCGCATGTTGGCGGGCAGCTTCGCCAGCTCCTCGGGCGTGCGCCGCCGGCAGTCGCCCTTGATCTGGCCCGAATGGCTGAAGGACAGGCGCAGCAGCGCCTCGCCCGGCGGCAGGTGCCGGTAGCGCGGCGATGTGGAAAAATATCCTACGATCGCCGCGAACAGCGCATACAACGCGATCTGGCCCGCATAGCGCAGCAATCCATTCATATGAGTCTCTCCGCTCCGCCTGTGCGTATCATCGGATCCGCATGGCGGCGCGACTTTGATTCCGATCAAACCCGCGACCTGCGGCGCTCCCGCAGGAGGAACCAGGCGATCCCGGCAAGGACCGTGGCGCCGGCGAAAATCTCGATGAACAGCGAATAGTTCGCCCGGTAGCCGCCGCTGCCCGGGTCATAGACGGTGCAGAATAGCTTGACCTTGTCCCAGACACCCGCGAATCCCGCGCTGTCCGCCTGTCCGGAGAGCGCTTGCCGCAACGGTTCGACCAGCATCCGCAGTTCGAACGCATCGCCGTATACCTGCCGGTAGACGGCTCCGCCGGCATCGACGATGGTCACTTGCGAGATATGGTCGAAGCCCTTGGGTGTCGCGTACCAGGTGAATCCGAACGCGCGCGTGATCGCCTGCATCGTCGCCGCGTCGGCGCTGAGGAATCCCCAGCCCGGGTCGCGAATGCCGTTCTGGCGCGCGAACGCTCCCATCGCCTCGGGCGAGTCGAACGGCTGGTTGAAGCCGATGCTGACAACGTTGAACTTGTCCGGGCCGAGCGCTGCGCGCGCCTCTTTCACCGTCTTCGCCAGGAACTGCGTCGCCACCGGACAGGCCTGCGAGCAGGCGGTATAGACGAAGCTCACCACCAGGGGCTTGCCGCGGTAATCGGCGAGCGCGGTGTGCCTGCGGTTCTGGTCGAGCAGTGCGAATTCGCCGATCTGCCGGCCGACTGCGGCCTGGCTCGCGGCCAGCGCCTTGTCGTAGTCGGGCACGCCCGGCGCGGGCGCTTCGAGCGCCGTCGCGCCCGCTGCGAGCAGGCACAGCACGCCGCAGACGGCGAACGCTCTGCGGGTTCTCTCGGCGGGTTTCAGGCGCGCAGCGCGCCGTCCAGCATCGCCGCGACGAGGAGAATCGAGAGTTGCGCGAGCGATGCGTGGAAGCACGCCATGGCGCTCTT
>JBGPLD010000196.1:0-4055 GCA_041486325.1 Gammaproteobacteria bacterium | reverse complement strand
GGGCGGGCTCGACCCGACCTTTGTCATCGGCGGCCGGCTCAACAGCACCGCGTCGAATGCGCGGCTGGGGGCGGGTGAATTCATCGTCGTCGAGGCGGATGAATCCGACGCGTCCTTTCTTCACCTTCAGCCGGTGACTGCGGTGGTAACTAACATCGACGCCGACCATATGGATACCTATCAGCACGATTTTGCGCGGCTGAAGCAGGCCTTCGTCGGCTTTCTGCAGAATCTGCCTTTCTACGGCAGCGCCATCCTGTGTGTGGACGATGCCAACGTGCGCGAGATCATGCCGTTCGTCTCGAAGCCGCTGGTGACCTACGGATTGCGCGCAGACGCAATGGTGCGCGCCACTGACATCGTCGCCGGAGAGCGCATGCGCTTCACGGCAGTCCGCGAGGGCGCTGCGCCGCTTGATCTTGCGCTCAATCTGCCGGGCCGGCACAACGTGCAGAACGCGCTGGCCGCGATCGCCGTGGCGACCGAGCTGGGCGTGCCCGACGCGGCCATCCGCAAGGCGCTTGCCGATTTCCGCGGCGTCGACCGGCGCTTCCAGCGCTATGGCGAGATTGCACTCGGCAAAAACGGAACCTTGGGATCCTTCACCCTGGTGGACGACTACGGCCATCATCCCGTGGAGATGCAGGCGACGATTGAAGCTGCGCGCGGCGCGTTCCCTGGCCGGCGCATTGTGCTTGCATTCCAGCCGCACCGATTTACCCGGACGCGCGATCTGTTCGAGGATTTCGTCAAGGTGCTGTCAGGCGTCGATGCGCTGGTGCTTGCGGAGGTGTACCGCGCCGGCGAGGCGCCGATCGTGGCCGCGGACGGAAGGTCGCTTGCGCGCGCGATCCGCGTCGCCGGGAAGATCGAACCGGTGTTCGTCGAGACCATCGCCGGCATGCCCGAAGCCATTCGCAAGGTCCTCCGGTCGGGCGACGTGCTCCTGACCATGGGGGCCGGGTCGATCGGCGGCGTTCCGGCGCTCCTCGCGAAAGGGGCGGCATGAGCTGCCGAGCAGGGGCCCCGCCAGGCGGGGATGCGACCCAGCGAATGACGCGGAGTCGCCGATGGGACGATCCCAAGTTCCTTTCTGGCCGTGCGGAGGCGGCGAGATGAGAATGAACGAGCCGATCAGCCAGCCAGCCGCCGCGCTGCGCGGAAAATTGAAGCTCAACGAGCCGATGGCGAAACACGTCAGCTGGCGCGCCGGAGGTGAGGCGGCGCGCGCCTACGTTCCCGCCGACAGCGCCGATCTCGCGGCATTTCTCGCGACCCTGCCGAAGCATGAGCCCGTCTGTTTCGTCGGCCTGGGCAGCAACCTGCTGGTGCGCGACGGCGGATACCGCGGCACTGTGGTGTTGATGCACAGTTCGCACGGCGCGATGAGCCTCGAAGTCGGCTTGATCCGAGCCGAATGCAGTATCGCCTGCCCCAAGGTCGCGCGCTTCGCCGCGACCCGCGGTCTGGAAGGGGCGGAGTTTCTCGCAGGCGTTCCCGGTACGGTGGGCGGGGCTCTGGCGATGAACGCCGGCTGCTACGGTTCGGAGACCTGGGACGTGATCGCAAAGGTATTGACGATCTCCCGGGACGGCCAGTTGCGCGAGCGCACGCCCGCCGATTTCGAAGTTGCCTACCGCCACGTCGAGCTGCGTGGAGCGAGGCTGGGCGAGGAGGAATGGTTCATTTCCGGCTGGTTCCGCTTCCGCGCGGGCGACGCAAGGCGCGCGCGAGAACGCATCAACGAGTTGCTGTCGCAGCGCATCGCGACGCAGCCGCTGGGGCTTCCTAATGCCGGATCGGTTTTCCGCAATCCGCCCGGCGATCACGCCGCGCGGCTCATCGAGGCCTGCGGACTCAAAGGCTATGCGATCGGCGGGGCGCGAATTTCGGAGAAGCACGCGAATTTCATCGTCAATCCGCATGGCCGCGCAAGCGCCGGGGATATCGAGGCGCTCATCGGCCACGCCCGCGCGGCGGTCCAGAAGCAGCACGGCGTCGCGCTCGTGCCGGAAGTCCGCATTATCGGGGAACCCGCATGAGGCCCTCGGAATTCGGCAAGGTCGGCGTTCTGCTCGGCGGCAAGTCCGCCGAGCGCGCGGTGTCGCTCCGGAGCGGCGCCATGGTGCTCGCTGCGTTGAAAAGAAAGGGCGTCGACGCCCATGCATTCGATCCGGGCGAAAAGGGGCTCGACGTCCTGATTTCCGAGCGCTTCGAGCGCGTGTTCATCGCGCTTCATGGACGCTACGGCGAGGACGGCACCATCCAGGGCGCGCTCGAACTCCTCGGCATTCCCTACACCGGCTCGGGAGTGATGGCGAGCGCGCTGGCGATGGATAAATGGCGCGCCAAACTCGTCTGGCAGGCATGCGAAATTCCGACGCCGCGCTTCGAGCTGCTCGCGCGCACCAGCGATTTTAATGCTGTGGCGGCGAGGCTCGGATTGCCGCTGATGGTAAAGCCCTCAAACGAAGGTTCATCGATCGGCATGACCAAGGTAAAAAACGCCCGCGATCTTGCGCAAGCCTATGCGCTTGCCGTCAAGTACGACGGCATCGTAATCGCGGAGGCCTTCGTCGACGATGTTGAACTCACCGCCGGAGTGCTGGGAGACACGCCGCTGCCCCTGATCAAGCTCGAGACGCCGCGTGAATTCTACGATTACGAGGCGAAATATGTAGCGCCTGACACCCGCTATGTCATTCCGTGCGGGCTGTCGCCGGACACCGAGCGCGTCGTCCAGGACGAAGCGCTGCGCGCTTTCCGCGCGCTCGGCTGCAGCGGCTGGGGCCGCGTGGACCTCATGCTGGATCATTCGGGCAAGCCGTATTTCCTCGAAGTCAACACTTCTCCGGGCATGACCGATCATTCGCTTGTTCCCATGGCGGCACGTCATGCAGGGATGTCGTTCGAAGAACTGTGCGTGCGGATTCTGGAGCTTGCCCATGTGGGATAGCCCGCGCCTGCTCAATGCCGCCGCCAACGCCCTATTTGCGCTGGCGTTGGCACTTGCGGTCCATGCCGCCTATCGCGCCCTGTTGGAGTCGCCCGCGTTTCCGCTCAGGAGCATTCGGGTGGAAGGCGAGCTGTATCACGTGGCGCGCGGCGAGATCTTGAGCGCGCTCGAAGAACGAGTGAGCGGCAATTTTTTCGCAGTAGATCTGGATGCAGTTCGCGGTCTGTTCGAAGGTATTCCCTGGGTGCGTCGCGCCGAGGTGCGGCGCAGGTGGCCGGACCGGCTCGAGGTACGGCTGGAGGAACAAGTGGCGCTGGCGCGTTGGCGACAGGGCCAGGACGGGCGACTGGTGAATACCTACGGCGAGCTCTTTGCCGGCCGTTCCGACGCGCAGTTGCCGCTGTTCGCAGGTCCCGCCGGCAGTGAAGCAGACCTCACGCGGCGCTACACGGCGTTTCGCGAGCTGCTTGCCCCGTTCGCGCTCGCTCCGCAACAGGTGCTGGTCAGCCCGCGCTACGCCTGGCAACTCAAGCTCTCCAACGGCCTCAGCGTGCAGCTCGGACGCGATTCCGAACGCGACCGCATCGCCGATCGGCTCGCGCGCTTCATTTCGGTCTACGCCCAAACGGTGGGCCGTTTCTCGCGACCGCTCGAATACGTAGATCTGCGCTATTCAAACGGATTTGCCCTGCGCGTCCCGGATACCCGGAACCTTAAATTTCCGAAGTCGCAACGGCGGTCAGCCTGACATGGCCAAGGACAACAAGAATCTCATTGTCGGCCTCGACATCGGCACCTCCAAGGTGGTGGCGATGGTAGCGGAGCTGTTCCCCGATGGCCGAATCGACATCATCGGCATGGGCAGCCACGAGTCCAAGGGCCTGAAAAAGGGCGTGGTGGTCAATATCGAGGCGACCGTCAGCGCGATCCAGCGGGCGCTCGAAGAAGCCGAGCTGATGGCCGATTGCAAGATCGAGCGCGTATTCACTGGAATCGCTGGCAGCCACATCAAGAGCTTCAATTCGACCGGCATGGTCGCGATCAAGGACAAGGAAGTGACGCCGCCCGATGTCCAGCGCGTCATCGAAACCGCGCGCGC
>JBGPLD010000195.1:0-4059 GCA_041486325.1 Gammaproteobacteria bacterium | reverse complement strand
GTCACGCGCTCCGGCGAGGACGGCATGGACGTGGACGTCGTCGGCGGCAAATTCAACCTGACCGACGTCGCGGCGCGTATCGGGTTAGGGCAGCTCGAGCACCTGAAGGAATTCACCGATAAGCGCCGCGAACTCGCCCGCCACTACTTCGAAACCCTGAACCCCGGGCTCGGCTGCAAGCTTCCGGTCCCCGATTTCGAGAATTCGAACTGGCACATGTTCCAGGTGGTGCTGCCGGGGCGCGTCCGGCGGGCAAAGTTCATAGCCAAGATGCGCGACCTGGGCATCGGCATCGGCGTGCACTATCCGGCCATCCATCTCTTTTCGCTGTACCGCTCGCTCGGCTGGAAAACGGGCCAGTTCCCCCACGCCGAGCGCGCCGGCAAGGGCATCGCGACCCTGCCGCTGTTTCCGGCGATGGAAAAGGCCGACGTGGAGCGAGTGTGCGAGGCCGTTGCGCATGTCGTTGGGGAGATTCTTCAATGAGGCCGGGCGTCTCGGTGGTGATCCCGGTCTACAACGAGGAAGCCGTGCTGCCCGCGCTGTTCGCGCGCATGTACCCCGCCCTTGACGCGCTGGGGACCGGCTACGAGGTGATTTTCATCAACGACGGCAGCCGCGACCGCTCCGCGGCGCTGCTTCGCGAGCAATTCGAGCGCCGGCCCGATGTCACCCGCGTGATCCTGTTCAACGGCAATTTCGGCCAGCACCTCGCCATCATGGCCGGATTCGAGCACAGCCGCGGCGAGCGCGTCGTGACGCTCGACGCCGACCTGCAGAACCCGCCGGAGGAGATCGCCAGGCTGCTCGCCAGGATGGACGAAGGCTACGACTATGTCGGCACCGTCCGGCGCAAGCGCCGCGACCCGGCCTTCCGGCGCCTTGCGTCGAGGCTGATGAACGCCGTGCGCGAGCGCATCACGCACATCCACATGACCGACCAGGGCTGCATGCTGCGCGCCTACAGCCGGGCCATCGTCGACGCGGTCAACAGCTGCCGCGAGGTCAACACTTTCATCCCCGCGCTCGCCTATACCTTCGCGCAGCACCCCACCGAGATCGAAATCGCGCACGAGGAGCGCGCCGCCGGCAAATCAAAGTATTCGCTCTACGACCTCGTGCGGCTCAACTTCGACCTCGTCACCGGGTTCTCGGTAATGCCGCTTCAGCTCTTTTCGCTGTCGGGAATCGTCATCTCGCTGCTGTCGCTTGCGTTCGTGGTCTTCCTTTTCATCCGGCGCCTCGTCGTCGGGCCCGAGGCGGAAGGGGTGTTCACGCTGTTCGGCATCGCGTTCTTCCTGATCGGCATCACGCTGTTCGGCATCGGCCTTCTCGGGGAGTACGTGGGCCGCATCTACGAGCAGGTCCGGCAACGCCCGCGTTATCTGGTGCAGGCGGTGCTGGAGCGGAAAGAGTGACCAGTGCCGTCGTTTTCGCCTATCACAACGTCGGCTGCCGTTGCCTCAATGTGCTGCTCGACCGGCACATCCAGGTCCCGCTGGTCCTCACCCATCGCGACGACGCCCGCGAGAACGTCTGGTTCGACAGCGTGGCGGTGCTTGCGCGCAAGCGGGACATCGAAGTCATCGCGCCCGATGATCCCAACTCGCCGCGCATCGTGGACAGACTTCGCGCCCTGCAGCCCGACTTCCTGTTCTCGTTCTACTACCGCGCAATGCTGAAGCCCGGATTGCTCTCGATTCCGAAACGCGGGGCATTCAACATGCACGGATCGCTCCTGCCGAAATACCGCGGGCGCGCGCCGGTCAACTGGGCGATCCTCCACGGAGAGACCGAGACCGGGGCGACCCTGCACGAGATGATGGGAAAGCCCGACGCCGGGCGCATCGTCGGCCAGGAAGCGGTGGCCATACTTCCCGACGATCTCGCTATCGACGTGTTCCACAAGGTGACCGATGCCGCCGAACGCGTGCTCGCGCGCAGCCTTCCGGGCCTGATCGACGGCAGCGCGGCCATGCGAGCGCAAGATTTGTCGAAGGGCGGCTACTTCGGCGGCCGCAAGCCCGAGGACGGGCGCATAGACTGGAGTCAAGGCGCGCTCCGGATTCACAATCTCGTGCGCGCGGTCGCGCCGCCCTATCCCGGCGCCTTCACCGACGTGGAGGGCAAGCGCCTGCGGCTGCTGCGCACGCGGCTGCTTGCGGAAAACGGCGGCGCGCGGCCTGCCGCCTTTCTCTACTGTGAAGGCGGCGGCTGCTACGCCGCCTGCGTTGACGGCGGCGCAATCGAGCTGCTCGAGCTGGAGCTGGACGGCAGACCGATCTCCGCGCGGGAATTCGCAAAACGCATCGGCGCGCGCAGGCTGCCCGTCAAGTAGGGAGCGGAAATGAAAAGAGTCCTCATCCTCGGCGTCAACGGCTTCATCGGCCACCACCTGTCCAAGCGCATCGTCACGAAGACGGACTGGGAGGTCTACGGCATGGACATGCAGACCGACCGCATCGCCGATCTCCTCGGGCACAAGCGCTTTCACTTCTTCGAGGGCGACATCACCATCAACCGCGAGTGGATCGAGTACCACGTGCGCAAGTGCGACGCGGTGCTGCCCCTGGTGGCGATCGCCACGCCGGCGACCTACGTCAAGGAGCCGCTCAGGGTATTCGAGCTCGATTTCGAGGCCAACCTTCCGATCGTGAGAGGGTGCGTCAAGCACGGCAAGCGCCTCGTTTTTCCCTCGACCTCCGAGGTCTACGGCATGTGTCCCGACCGTGAGTTCGATCCGGAGGCATCGCCGCTGGTGTACGGCCCGATCAACAAGCCGCGCTGGATCTATGCCTGCGCGAAACAGCTCATGGACCGCGTCATCCACGCCTACGGCATGCAGGAAGGGCTCGACTACACCCTGTTCCGGCCGTTCAACTGGATCGGCTCAGGTCTGGACAACATGAATGCCGCCAAGGAAGGCAGTTCGCGGGTGATCACGCAGTTCTTCGGCCACATTGTCCGGGGCGAGTCCATCAAGCTCGTGGACGGGGGCGGTCAGAAGCGCGCCTTTACCTACATCGACGACGGCATCGATGCACTGATGAAGATCATCGAGAATCCGAAAGGGATCGCCAGCGGAAAGATTTACAACATCGGCAACCCGAAGAACAATTACTCCGTGAAGGCGCTGGCCGCCATGATGGTGAAGCTCGCCCTCGCCTATCCCGAATACCGCGACAGCGCGAGAAAGGTAAAGCTGATCGAAACCACGGCCATGCAGTATTACGGCAAGGGCTACCAGGACGTGCAGAATCGCGTGCCGAAGATCGCGAACACCACAAAGGAACTGGGCTGGAAGCCGCGCGTGGACATGCAGCAGGCCCTCAAGCACATCTTCGACGCCTACCGCACGCACGTAGCGGAGGCGCGCCATCTGGTTGACTGAAGACCGTGCCTCACTTGTACACTATTTCGAACCGCCAAGGACGCAAAGGAATTCATGTCTTTACGCCTGTCAAACCGCGTTGCCCAAGCCAAGACTCGCCGGCGCCGAGGGACCTCGTTCCCCGAGCATTCCTTGGCGTCCTTGGCGGTTAGTCCCATACGTTGAAGCTCGCGCTCAAGATTGACGTGGACACCTACCGCGGCACCCGCAAGGGCGTGCCGCGACTGGTCGAGCTGCTGAAGAAGCACGGCGCCGGGGCGACTTTTCTCTTCAGCCTCGGGCCCGATCACACCGGCCGCGCGATCAAGCGCGTGTTTCGCCGCGGCTTCATCGGCAAGGTATCGCGAACCTCCGCGCTTTCGCATTACGGACTGCTGACCCTGCTCTACGGCACGCTGCTCCCCGGCCCGGACATCGGCCGCCGCTGCGCGCGCGCGATGCGCTCGGTGCGCGACGCGGGCTTCGAGGTGGGGATCCACGCCTGGGACCACGTGAAATGGCAGGACGGCGTCGGCGGCGCGAGCGCCCGATGGACCGAGCGCCAGATGCGCCTCGCGCGCGAGCGTTTCGAGAAAATCTTCGGCGAGCCCGCACGCGCGCATGGTGCGGCGGGGTGGCAGATGAACCTGCACGCCCTGCGCCTGACGCAGCGCCTGGGTTTCGATTAC
>JBGPLD010000194.1:0-4070 GCA_041486325.1 Gammaproteobacteria bacterium | reverse complement strand
CCGACAAGGCACATCAAATGGTGCTGACCACGGTAGTCGAGCGCGGCGCCGATTTCGAGCGCGTCACCTTCGATTCGCTCTAGCCGCGCAGCTCGGCCCCCTCTGCGAGGCCGCGTTTGCCAAGAAAATCACACCCGGGCTGCCGTTTGCCGCGCGAATATGCCCGCGTCATAGTACATTCGCATCGACCCCGTCGTTGCGTGAAGAATTTCATGGCCCATAGCGATTTTCTCCTTGCCCCCCGGCCGCGGCTTTTCGATCCAAAAAGCTGCGAGGATTGGCTCCGGCGCGCATCGCTCGCCGATCCGGGCCACGCTTGCTACGCATTGCTCACATTGCTCGACGAGATGGAGGACGCGCTGACCGCGCAACCGGTCTATTTGCAAATCCTCGAGCGGTTGCATACGCCCAACTTCATCGCGCAGGAGGAGCAGGCGAAGGGCTATGCCGGCATGGCCTTGCCTCTCAGCCACGCCGAGAGCGCCGCTTTTGCCCAGGCAAGCGACCTGTGGATTGCGTTGCGGCGCGGCTACAACCGGCTATTGCGCGCGGCCCTCGACGGGGAGAATCCCGAGCTCGGCCGGTCGATCGCCCTGCTCTGCCAACGCGCGCTTGCCTGCACGGCCGGGCGGATCGGTGCCTGCTTCTTCGCTCGACGCGAAGTGGACGCCGAGCAGTGGCAGTCGCTGCACGAAATGTATGCGGTCGCCGAAGCGAACGGCGTCGCGGAAACGCCGGTCGCGGTAAAACGCCCCCATTCGACGAGCGCCGCAGAATATGCGCGCGCGCTGCTGTTGCAGCTTGCGCAACCTTACCGGCTTTCGCTGCGCGATCTCGACTGGACGCGCAGGTGGATCGATTACTGGTCGCGCAAGGTACGCTTCACCCGCGAAAGTCCGGCCAAGGGTGGCTATGCAGTAGAACTTGGCGGCCATTCTGGCGCCGCCTGGGTGAAGAACGGCGTCGCCTCCGACACGCGGCGATTTCTCGATCTCGCGCGGGTCGGCCGCTCGATGAAGAAGCGCATCCGCCGGCTCGAGGAGGGCGCCGAGCCCGCAGCGCTCGGTCTCGGGCGCGACTGCACGAAGCAGGCGGCGGCGACTCTGCTCAAAGCGCTCGGGCGGGCGTGGTTTCATGCGCCCGCCAAGGCCGATTTTCCGCGGCGTGCGGCCCCGGCGCGAACCGAGCTGACAAGCAGCCTGGCGGCAATTCATCAAACCGTCTTCGGGACGACAGTGGAGACCGGCCCCAACCGGTGGGATTTCCCGCCTCGTGTTTCCGAGCCGCTCCCTGCCTTTCAGCGCGCGCCGGGGCTGGAGTACTGGGAAACTCTGGAAGAATCTGCGGCTGATTTCCACTTGAGACGCAAGGGCCCCGGCGCGCGCATTGCGCACCGGCAGCTTGTGGCTTTGCGGCCGCACGGTGCGCAGAAATTCATTCTTTGCACGGTGCGCTGGCTCATCGAAGGCGCCGACAATGTGCTTACGATCGGCGCCCGTGCATTGCCGGGATTGGCGCGGGCCTGCGCGGTGCGACTTGTTGCGGGCGATCCCAAGCGCGAGGAGCCATTTTGCGCCGCATTGGCGCTGCCGGTCGCGGTAGGGCTGCCCCCGTCTCTGGTGCTCCCCGCGGGCTGGTACCAGAGCGGCCGCGTTGTCGAACTCAGGCTCGACAATGATGTGAACCGGATCGAACTCCTGGAATTGCTCGAGCGCGGGTTCGACTACGAGCGCGTCAATTTCTCGGTCGCTTCGGCAAAGGCCCGGCAGCGCTAGGCGACCGGCCACCGGCCGAACAGAATCGCCGCTGGAAGCGGGTGCATCGAGAGAAAGAGTATCATTGCCGCTCTTTCGCCATCGCGGCAAGTCGTGGCAACAGCGGACAAACCGGTTCCCACCGAGATCTTGCTGCACCAGAAGTCCCGGGTGTTGGAGATCTCCTACTCCGACGGCAGCCGTTTCGAGCTGCCCTACGAATTCCTGCGCGTGCAATCGCCCTCGGCCGAAGTGCGCGGCCACGGTCCCGGGCAGGAAGTGCTCCAGACGGGAAAGAAAGACGTCGATATCCTGAACCTGGAACCCGTGGGCAGCTACGCGGTTCAGCCGACGTTTTCCGATGGGCACAGCACCGGCATTTATTCCTGGAACTATCTATACGAGTTGGGCGCAAACCGAGACGAGCTGTGGCGGGAATACCTGGCGCGGCTCAAGGCTGCCGGCGCAAGCAGGGAAACAAGTGCGTCTTCGCCCGCACCGCCGGGCCATTCGCACTAAAGGCTCTCTCGATGCGATATGGGGCCAGCGCACGCCGGATGAAGGCCGCGAATCCGCGTGCTAGGATGATTGGATGATGGGCGATACGCATTTCGGATTTCAGAAAGTCGGCGAGGCCGAAAAGACCCGGCGCGTGGCCGGCGTGTTTTCTTCGGTTGTGCCCAATTACGATCTAATGAACGATCTCATGTCGGGCGGCCTGCACCGGTTTTGGAAGGCGTTCGCCGTGGCGCAGAGCGGCGTGCGCGAGGGCCAGAGGGTGCTGGACGTGGCGGGAGGGTCCGGCGACCTGGCGCTCAAATTCGCCAGGCGCGCGGGCGCGAGCGGTGAGGTGTGGCTCACCGATATCAACGGCGCGATGCTCAGGGCGGGCCGCGACCGCATTCTCGATCGCGGCCGGCAGGTGCCGGCGGCGCAGTGCGACGCGGAACGCCTGCCTTTCCGTTCGGACTATTTCGACTGCGTAAGCGTCGCCTTCGGCCTGCGCAACATGACGCACAAGGAGACGGCGCTCGCGGAGATGCGGCGCGTGCTCAAGCCCGGAGGGCGGCTGCTGGTACTGGATTTTTCCCGCGTATGGCGGCCTCTTGCCAGAGCCTACGACTGGTATTCATTCAACGTCCTGCCGTGGCTGGGCAAGACCGTCGCCGGCGACGAGGCGGCGTACCGTTATCTCGCAGAGTCGATCCGCATGCACCCGGACCAGGAGCAGCTCAAGCATTTGCTGGAACAGGCGGGACTCGAAGACGTCGAGTATTTCAACCTGACGGCGGGCGTCGTGGCGCTGCACCGGGGTTTCAAGTACTAGCAGAGGAGAGATTGCATGAATAAATTCTTGATCGCTATGTTCGCGCTCGGCGCAGTCCTGGCAGCAGAGCCTGCCGATGCCGCCAGCCGCCTTGGCGGCGGCCGCAGCCTCGGCGCTCAGCGGCAGGCCGTGACGCCGCAAAAACCGGTCACGCCGCCTTCGCAGCAGCAGTCCGCTCAGCCCGCTCCTGCTCAGCCGCAGCCTGCCGGGGCGAGCCGCTGGCTGGGGCCGCTCGCGGGCCTCGCGGCCGGACTCGGACTGGGCTGGCTGTTCACCCAGGGCGGGTTTGGCGGCGTGATCGGCGCAATCCTCATGGCGCTGCTGGCCGGGGTCGCGGTGATGGCGCTGCTGCGGCTTATTGCGCGTCCGCGACCCGATGACGGACCGCAGATACGGCATGCCGGCCTGGGTCACGGGACGATCACGGCGCCGCCGCCCGCGCAGTTGTCCGCTCAGTTGTCCGCTCAGGTGCCCGCGCAGTCGTCCAGAGATGCCGGCACGCCGCCGAATTACCGCACCCGGATCGAGTCGAGCCTACCCGCGGGATTCGACGCAGACGGATTCCTCAGGGAAGCCAGACGGAATTTCCTTCGTCTCCAGGAAATCAACGACCGAGGCGACCTCGCGCGGCTGCGAGAGGTCACCACCGCGGAAATGTTCGAAGGGCTTAAAGGCGAGTTCACCGCGCGCGAAGGCGCGCAGCAGACAGACGTGGTGACGCTTGACGCCGCGCTCCTCGAAGTCGTGACCGAAGGCAGTCTTCACTGGGCGAGCGTTCGGTTCTCGGGCTCGATCCGCGAAAAAGCACAGGCAGTGGCGGAGCCGTTCGGGGAAATATGGCACCTGCAAAAACCAGCGGACGGCTCCACTGGCTGGCTGCTCGCCGGAATCCAGCAGGTCAGCTGAGCCGCGTTGCCGGCCCGAGCCGCCCGGCCATGATCGAACGCGGTGCCGTCGCGGGCTTGAACCATGTTCTCGGGCAGCAGCCT
>JBGPLD010000193.1:0-4095 GCA_041486325.1 Gammaproteobacteria bacterium | reverse complement strand
GCAGCGTGCGTTTGCGCAGCGCCGACGAGAGCCGCAACGCGGCGCAGTCGGTGACGCTCCTCGAGGCCATCGCCGAGTTCGGCTTCGACGCCGCGATCGGCGGCGCGAGGCGCGACGAGGAAAAAGCGCGCGCCAAGGAGCGCGTGTTCTCCTTCCGGGACGAGTTCGGCCAGTGGGATCCGAGGAACCAGCGCCCGGAGCTGTGGAACCTCTACAACACCCGCGTGGCACAAGGGGAGCACATGCGCGTGTTCCCCATCAGCAACTGGACGGAACTCGACGTATGGCAGTACATCCAGCGCGAGGCGCTCGCCGTACCGGCGATCTACTACGCGCACCGGCGTCCGGTGGTTCGTCGCAACGGCCTGCTCGCACCGGTCACGGACATCACCCCGCCGCGCGCCGGCGAGACGGTCGAAGAACTGTCGGTGCGCTTCCGCACCGTCGGCGACATCACCTGCACCTGCCCGGTGGAATCCGGTGCGGCGACCGCCGCCCAGATCATCGCCGAAACGGCACTCACCACGGTCACCGAGCGCGGTGCCACGCGCATGGACGACCAGACCTCGGAAGCATCGATGGAGCGTCGGAAGAAGGAAGGGTACTTTTGATATGACGCTGCTTGGCGAAATCGAGCGCAACGCCAATGCCGCAGAGGATCTCGGCGTGCTGCGCTTCATCACCGCGGGCAGCGTCGACGACGGCAAGAGCACCCTGATCGGGCGCTTGCTCCACGATACCCGGGCCATTTTCCAGGACCAGCTCGCCGCAGTTGCGCGCGCCTCGAGCAGACGCGGGCAGGACGAAATCGACCTCTCGCTGCTCACCGACGGCCTGGAAGCCGAACGCGAGCAAGGCATCACCATCGACGTCGCCTACCGCTACTTCGCCACACCGCGGCGCAAGTTCATCATTGCCGACACGCCCGGCCATGAGCAGTACACGCGCAACATGGTGACCGGCGCCTCCACCGCCGATGCGGCGGTGATCCTGGTCGATGCGCGCAAGGGCGTGCTGACGCAGACGCGGCGACACGCCTGCCTCACTCACCTGCTCGGCGTGCACCACATCCTCGTCGCGGTCAACAAGATGGATCTTGTCGGGTACGACGAGGCGGTTTTCGAGCGTATCCGGGCCGAATTCCTTTCGTTTGCTTCTGCTCTCGGGATTGCCGATCTGCGCTTCATTCCGATGTCGGCGCTCCGCGGCGACATGGTCGTCGAGCGTGGCCAGGCGATGAGCTGGTACCACGGGCCGGCACTCCTCGGCGCCCTCGAGGACACCCGGACTCGCGGCGAAGCCGACGCGTTGCCGATGCGTTTCCCGGTGCAGCTAGTGGTGCGTCCTGGTTCAAGTACGGATTTCCGCGGCTATGCCGGAAGGATCGAGTCCGGGATACTCACGGCCGGATCGGAGGTCGTGGCGTTGCCCTCGGGCCGGCGGACGGTCGTCAAGGACCTCGTCTCCCTGGACCGCTCGCTGCCGGCCGCCGTTGCCGGGGACTCGGTCATTGTGGTTCTCGGCGAGGACATCGACCTGTCGCGCGGCGATCTGCTCGCCGACCCGGCCTCGCCTCCGACGGCGTCGAAACGCTTCAGTGCGCAAGTGTGCTGGCTGTCGGCCGACCCGCTTGACGCCGCGAGGCTCGCGGCTTCGCGATTCATTCTCAAGCACACGACCCGAAGCGTGAAGGCCAGGATCGGTTCTCTGGATTACCGCGTCGACATCAATACGCTCGCGAGACAGCCGACGCCCCAGGGCCTGGCGATGAACGATATTGGCCGCGTGACCATCACTCTGGCCCAGCCCGTTTTCATCGACACTTATGTGTCCAACCGTGCCACCGGCTCGTTTATCCTGATCGACGAAACCAGCAATCAGACCGTGGCGGCAGGAATGATCGATGGGTAAAGCCAGCGGCAAGGTGTACCTGGTAGGTGCCGGTCCGGGTGCAGCGGACCTGCTCACCTTGCGCGCGGCCGCAATCCTCAAGCAAGCGGACATCGTGTTTCACGATGCGCTGGTGCATTCCCGGACGCTGGAACTTGCGGCGCGCGCCGAGAAGATCTCAGTCGGCAAACGCTCAGGCCGCCATTCGACCGCGCAGAAGTTCATCAACAAGCGCCTGGTGGACGCTGCGCGCAGCCACCGCGTCGTGGTCCGCCTCAAAGGCGGCGACCCGACGCTCTTCGGCCGCGCGCAGGAAGAAATCGACGCTCTGCGCAACGCGGGAGTCGATTTCGAGATCGTTCCGGGAGTGACCGCAGCGACTGCCGCCGCCGCCGAAATCGGCGTCTCGCTCACCCGCCGCGGGAGCGCCCGTCACGTAGCCTTCGTCACCCCGCGCACCGCCAATGGCGAACGCGGAAACGACTGGGCAGCAAGCGTGCTCGCCGCCGATACCGCCGTGATCTACATGGGCGCGGGACTCGCAGAAACGATCAGCGCGGAGCTGATCAAGCGGGGCAAGCCAGGAAACACACCGCTTGTCCTGGTGGAAAACGCGACACTCCCGGAACAGCGCTTCCTGTGCGGAACCCTGGCGGACCTGCCGTCGCTGGCTCTTCAGGCCGGTGGCGGCCCTGCGGTAGCGCTCCTCGGCGAAGTGCTGAGAGCCATTCCCGCGAATCGCATTGCCGTCTCGATCCCAGAGATACCGTTCTTCTATCCCAAGCAGGCTTGAGCGGCTCCACGACTGTTGAACCCGCTTCAGCCTGCGGAGGCAGATTCCAGGTAGTCGTTTTCCGAGGGTCCGCTCATGAACAAACGCTCCATTCCGGAAACCGTCTGGCGTTCGCCTTCCGGCGAAATCGTGTCCTGCGTCGAAAAATTGAAAGTGCTTCGGGAGAATCTGGAGGAAATCCAACAGCTCTGCCAGGACGCGATCGAAGACGCGGCGCTGATGGGCTGCGATGAGCAGCAGTTCAGGCGTGTCCTCACGGACCTCATGCAGAAAATCGAGAACCCCTACAAGGGCTGAGCTGAACGGCCCCTGCTTCAAAAAGCGCCGCTTGGCTCAGAGGAGACGCGGTGAGAGGTTGAAAAATCCTTCGTTACGAGAGATCATATCCGGTCCTTTGTAAGTACTGTCGGAGAGGACGCGTCAACTCGCGCTAGCGCAGTGACCGCGATGCAAAAGCCGCACTTCGTACAAGATTACCAGCGTCTTGCTCGCAACATGTTGCGTAAGCATGAACGCGAGGCCGCCCTCGTGCTATCGAGTGGCGGCGGCGGTTACGCGCATGGAGATGCCGAACTTGCCATGCTCGAGACGCTTGGCCTCGGGCCAGGACATCGCGTTGTGGAGGTTGGATGCGGTGCCGGCCGTCTAGCCTATGCCTTGCGCACCGTTCCTGGCGTGAGCTATCTGGGCACGGATGTTGTGCCAGAACACATAGAATTCGCTCGCGAGCGGTGCAAGGGTTTAGGCTGGCGACTTGAGCTTGTCGATGGGCTGACGATCCCGGAGCAATCGGCCAGCGCTGATTTCATCGTTTTCATTTCGGTCTTGACGCATCTGACCCGCGCTGAGGGTCTGGCCTACCTTCTGGACGCCAAGCGTGTGCTCAAGCCCACGGGCAAGATCGTCGTAACGTTCCTTGACCCGGCGGTGATCAGCACGAAGCTTCTAGTCGCGGTTGTCGGATCGCGACTCAAGCGCCTCTTTGTTTCGGGTGGCATTTTCAGCGCCCTCGCCACAAAGGGGGCGATGCGGCGGCTTGGAGTGCGGGCCGGGCTCGTCGCATCATTTCCTGGCTACCACGGGCTCGGCCAGAATGTTTGCGTTTTTAGTCATCAGACGCCCGAAACTCCAGCGGCCTCCTGGAACTCGACCTTCAGGAACAGCCGCTCGATATCGTCGAACGAATAGGACACTTGGTGCAGCAGATCGAGAATCCCTGCCGCGACAGGTCAGGGTGACAGGCTTAGTCTCGCAGCACTAGAAATACCGCCCAGACCGAGAGCGCCACAAACGCGGCGAGCGTCCACTCGGGGATGCTGAGCGACAGGAAGGTCCAGTCGACCACCCCGCATTCACCCGAGCCGCGCAACACCCGCCGCAGCGATTCGAGCGGGCCGAAAGTCGAGAGCAGG
>JBGPLD010000192.1:0-4101 GCA_041486325.1 Gammaproteobacteria bacterium | reverse complement strand
GTGCGAGATGAGAGCGGCCTCGACTTCCGCAGGCGAGACGTAGATGCCCGAGACCTTCAGCATGTCGTCGGAGCGCCCGCCGTATACGTAGTAGCCGTCCTTGTCCTGGCTGAACTTGTCGCCGCTCCTGAACCAGCCGCCTGCGAAGGTCGAAAGGCTTTTTTCCGGGTTGTTCCAGTAGCACGCGGCGCTGGTGGGCCCGAATATGTGCAGTTCTCCCAGTTCGCCCTGTTTCACCGGCTTGCCCTCCTCGTCCACGATCCGAGGCACGTATCCCGGGACGGGCTTGCCGGTCGCGCCATAGCGCACGTCGCCCGGCCGGCTGCTTATGTACATGTGCAGCATCTCGGTCGAGCCGATGCCGTCGAGTATGTCCACTCCCATCCTCTCTTTCCAGCGCCTGCCGAGGTCGGCCGGAAGTGACTCTCCCGCAGAGACGCACAGGCGCAGCGCGAGCGTTTCCTTTTTCGGCAGCTCCGGGCTCGCGAGCATGGCCGCGTAAAGCGTCGGCACCGCGGAGAAGATGGTCGGTTTTCTTTCCACGAGACGCTTGAACACCGACGCAGGCGTCGCACGCTCGGGCATCAGCACGGCGGTCGCGCCGGTCGCAAGCGTGAAGGTCTGTGCGTTGCCGAGGCCATACGCGAAAGACAGCTTCGCCGCGGAGAAAAGCACGTCGCTCTCATTGATGCCGAGGATGCCCTTCCCGTAGAGCTCCGCGGTGACGATCATGCTCGCGTGCACATGTACCGCTCCTTTCGGCTTGCCGGTCGAGCCCGAAGAGTAGAACCAGCAGCAGGCGCCATCCGAGGTCGTGGGTGCAGGCGCGAGCTCGGGCTTGCCTTTCGCGAGTATGTCCTTGAATTCAGCGTGGCCTTGCGCCGCGCTCGACGACGCTTTCGTCGTGTTCCCGGAAACGATGACGTGCTTGAGGAATGGAAGCTTTGACAGGAGCGGCGCGAACTGCGGCAGCAGATTCTCCGATACCACAATTACCTTGGCCTGGCTGTCGGAGAGCATGTACTCGTAGTCTTTCGTCGTGAGCAGCGTATTGACCGCGACCGGCACGATGCCCGCCTTGATCGCGCCGAGGAAAGCCGCGGGAAAGTCGATGGTGTCCGTCAGAGCGAGCAATACCCGGTCTTCCATCTGCAGGCCGAGCGACAGCAGCCCGCTGCCGAAGCGGTTCACACGCTGGGCGAGATCTCCATAGGTATACTGCCCCGCGTCGTCGATGAAAGCGACCTTGCCCGAGCGGCCGGCGGTGAGGTTGCGCTCGATCAGGTCGTGAGCGGCGTTATAGTCCCGGGGAACGTTGATTCGGGGCGGACTGACCGAGTGGTCGGCGGTGCTGAGCGACGGCAAATTACCCTCCTCCCAGGTTCTCACCACCCCGCCCGCTTCATGGACCAGGTGGCAGGTGCATGGATTATTCTTTACCGCCGGCGGCTCACGCCACGAGATTCGCGACCTTGCGGCACTGCGCTATCCAGCCGGCCGCCCATGCCACGGCGATGTCCTCGGGCATCGTGCCCGCGCTGGCGTCGTGCAGCATGATCTCGCCGATGCGCATCGCGTCCAGTTCCGCGAGAATCTTGTCGAAGCGCCTGCCGCCGTTGCAGAAGGTCTCGGCGTAGGTACGGTCGCCGAGCGCGATCACCCCGTAACTGACATTGGACAAATCGGGGCGCGCAATCTGCAGCGATTCGTACAGCGCCTTGGCGTTGTCGGGCACGTCGCCCTGCCCGTAGGTCGAGGTGCAGATGAGGAACAGCCCGCCGCTGGCGAACACGCGCGCGTCGAGACCGTCCATGACTTGAACCTTCACCCGCGTCTCGCCATCGTCGAGCGTGAGCTCAAGCTCCTGCGCGACGAGCTGCGCGGTGCCCGTCATCGTTCCCACCAATATCGTCAGTTCGAGCGCCACTTTCCGGTAGTCGCTTTTCCGGTTGCCTTTCGCCGTGACGTGCATTATATTGCATGGCAGATTTCCATCAAGAATTATATTGCATGCCATGAGCCGCGCATCGGTCGACATCACAAAAGCATCGCAGTACGCCCTGAAGAAAAGCAAGGCCGAAGTCGGCGTCGTCGCCGGCTACCTTGCCGCGCTGGGCGAGCGCGTGCGCGAGGCGCGAGACCGGCGCGGCATGACGCGCCGGCTTCTCGCCCGGGATTCCGGCGTATCGGAGCGCTATATCGCCCAGCTCGAAGCCGGCCAGGGCAATGTCTCCATCCTCCTTTTGCGGCAGATCGCCGCTGCGCTCAACCTGCCGCTTGCCGAACTCCTTCAGGAAGAATCGGGCCGGGCGGTGGAGCTGACGCTGATCACGCAGTTCCTCAAGCGCTTGCCGCGCCAGAAGCTCGCGAGCGTGCGCGCGCAGCTCGTGCGCGATTACGGCAGCGCCCGCTCCGAGCGCATGAAGCGCATCGCGTTGATCGGCCTGCGCGGGGCCGGCAAGTCCTCGCTCGGCATCTGGCTCGCAAAGACGCGGGCAGCGCCTTTCATCGAGCTGGACCGCGAGATCGAGCGCGAGGCGGGCACCAGCCTCTCGGAAATCTTCCTGCTCTACGGTCAGGCCGGCTACCGGCGCTACGAGCGCCGATGCCTCGAGAGAGTGCTGGAAAAAAACGAGCGCGCCGTGATCGCCGCGGGCGGCAGCATCGTCTCGGAGCCCGGCACATACGAGCTGCTGCTCTCGACCTGCTTCACGGTGTGGCTGAAGGCCGAGCCCGAGGAGCACATGGCGCGCGTGGTCGCGCAGGGCGACACGCGTCCGATGGCCGGAAACAAGCAGGCGATGGAAGACCTGCGCCGCATCCTCGCCGGCCGTGCCGTACTCTACGGGCAGGCCGACGTCACCGTGGACACGGCGGGCCGAACCGCGGAACAGAGTTTCGCCGAGCTGCGCAAAGCGGTTTCGACATGAAGCACCGGGAGAGATCATGAATGCCGTTCTGGAAGCCAAGCCCTCGCCTGCCCTCGTCAGCTACGACACGCATCCCGACCGCTATCTCCATTGGCGCCTTGCGTTCGACGGGCCGGTGGCGACGCTCGCGATGGACGTGAACGAGGACAAGGGCTTGGTGCCCGGCTACAAGCTGAAGCTCAATTCCTACGACCTGGGCGTGGACATCGAGCTCTACGACGCGCTGAACCGCATCCGCTTCGAGCATCCTGAAGTGAAGTGCGTGGTCATCACCAGCGCGCGCGAGCGCATGTTCTGCTCCGGCGCCAACATCTACATGCTCGGCCAGTCCACCCACGCCTGGAAGGTGAATTTCTGCAAGTTCACCAACGAAACGCGCAACGGCATCGAAGACTCGAGCCGCAACGAGGGCCTCAAATTCCTCGCGGCGGTCAACGGCACGGTCGCGGGCGGCGGCTACGAGCTTGCGCTCGCCTGCGACGAAATCCTGATGATCGACGATCGCTCCTCCACCGTGAGCCTGCCGGAGCTGCCGCTGCTCGGCGTGCTGCCGGGCACGGGCGGGCTGACGCGCGTCGTTGACAAGAGAAGGGTTCGGCGCGATCTCGCCGACGTGTTCTGCACGACGAGCGAAGGCGTGCGCGCGGACCGAGCCAAGAAATGGAAGCTCGTGGACCACATCGCCAGGCCGCAGGCGTTCAAGGACGCCATTAAGGATCGCTCCGTCGCGCTCTCCTCGCAAAGCGACCGTCATGGTGGCAATGGCGTCCAGCTGACGCCGCTGAGGCGCGCGATCGACGGCACCGGCTATCACTACGACAACGTGGACGTCGTCATCGACCGCAAGGCGCGCGTCGCGACGCTCACCGTCTTTGCACCGCGACAGACCCCGCCGGCGAGCATCGAGGCGATCCAGGCCGCCGGCGACAAGTGGTGGCCGCTGGCGATGGCGCGCGAACTGGACGACGCAATCCTGATGCTGCGAACCAATGATCTGGAGATCGGGACATGGCAGTTGAAAACGCGCGGCGACATGGACAGGGTCCTCGCCTTGGACGGGACGCTCGAAGCGAACAAGGACCACTGGCTAATACGCCAGGTGATCGGCCTCCTGCGCCGCACGTTTGCGCGGCTTGAAGTCTCCTCGCGTACGATGTTCGCGATCATCGAT
>JBGPLD010000191.1:0-4105 GCA_041486325.1 Gammaproteobacteria bacterium | reverse complement strand
TCTAGCATTTCCGACAACATTCATTGCCGCAAATTCCGGGACATGGCGCGTCAAGGAGGGCTTTTCGCCGAACGATTTCCGCCCATCCCGCGCTTGCAGAAAAGCGACCCGGAAGAAGTCAAACTTTTCACCAAAGGAGTCACACCATGACCGTCAAGGTCTCCATGACCGTCAACGGCAAGGCCGTCAGCGGCGAATTCGAGGAGCGCACGCTGCTCGTCAACTTCATCCGCGACATCCTTCGCCTCACCGGCACCCACGTCGGCTGCGACACCGCCCAGTGCGGCGCGTGCACCATCATGCTGAACGGCCGCGCCGTGAAAAGCTGCAACATGCTGGCGATGCAGGCCGAGGGCGCCGACATCGTCACCATCGAAGGCATTGCCAGGCCCGACGGCACGCTGCACCCGATGCAGGAGGCGTTCCGCCAGCACCACGGCCTGCAGTGCGGCTTCTGCACCCCGGGCATGGTGATCAGCGCGATCGATCTGGTGAAGAATTTCCCCAATCCCACCGAGGAGCAGATCCGCGAGCAGCTCGACGGGAACCTGTGCCGCTGCACCGGCTATCACAATATCGTCAAGGCGATCAAAGCTGCCTCGGCGACGATGAGGAGCTGACCATGAGCGCGACCACTTATATCGGCGCTGCGATCAAGCGCAGGGAAGATTACCGGTTTCTTCTCGGCGCCGGCAACTACACCGACGACATTGCGCTACCGGGACAGACCTACGCGTGTTTCGTGCGCTCGCCGCACGCCCACGCCAAGATCAAGTCGATCAGGAAGGACAAGGCGCTGAAAGCGCCGGGCGTCGTCGCCATCTTTACCGGCGACGATCTCGCCGAAGCCAAGGTCGGAGGTCTGCCCTGCGGCTGGCTCATCACCGACGTCAACGGCCAGCCGATGAAGGAGCCGCCGCACCCCTGCCTTGCGCAAGGGAAAGTGCGCTACGTCGGCGACCACGTCGCCGTCGTCATTGCCGAGACCTACCAGCAGGCGAAAGATGCCGCCGAGATCGTGCAGGTCGACTACGACGTGCTGCCGGCCGTGGTCCGCGCCGGCGATGCGCGCAAGAAGGGCGGGCCGGCGATCCACGACATCGCGCCGGACAATACCTGCTACGTCTGGGGGCTCGGCGACAAAGCCGCGGTGGACAAGGCGTTCGCCTCCGCCGCCCATGTCACCAAGCTCGAGTTCATCAACAACCGGCTCATTCCCAACGCCATCGAGCCGCGCGCGGCGAACGCGAGCTACTCGCGCGCCGACGACAGCTATACGCTTTACGTCGCCAGCCAGAACCCGCACGTCGAGCGGCTGCTGATGACCGCCTTCGTGCTCGGGCTGCCGGAGCACAAGGTGCGCGTGGTGGCGCCGGATGTCGGCGGCGGCTTCGGCTCGAAGATCTACCTCTACGCCGAGGACGTGGTGATGACCTGGGCGACGAAGAGAATCAACCGCCCGGTGAAATGGACCGCCGAGCGCAGCGAATCCTTCGTGTCCGACGCGCACGGCCGCGATCACGTGACCAAGGCGGAACTGGCGCTCGACGCGAGCGGCAAGTTACTCGCGATGCGCGTCACCACCACCGCGAACATGGGAGCATACCTCTCGACCTTCTCCTCGTGCATCCCGACGATTCTCTACGCCACGCTGCTCGCGGGCCAATATACGACGCCGGCGATCTACGCCGAGGTCACGGCGGTGTTCACCAACACCGCGCCGGTGGACGCCTACCGCGGCGCGGGCCGCCCCGAGGCGACCTATGTGGTCGAGCGGCTGGTCGAGACCGCGGCGCGCGAGATGAAGATCAACCCGGTGGAGATCCGCAGGCGCAACTTCATCACGAGCTTCCCCTACCAGACGCCGGTCGCGCTGCTGTACGACACCGGCAATTACGAAGCCACGCTCGCCGAGTCGCTGAAAATCGCCGACGTGGCCGGATTCTCCGCGCGCAAGGCGGAAAGCGCGAGGCGCGGCAAGCTCCGGGGCCTGGGCTATTCCTGCTACATCGAAGCCTGCGGCATCGCGCCGTCCAATGTCGCCGGGGCGCTCGGCGCGCGGGCCGGGCTGTTCGAGGCCGGCGAAGTGCGCGTGCATCCGACCGGCAAGGTCACGGTGTTCACCGGCTCGCATTCCCACGGCCAGGGGCACGAGACCACGTTCGCGCAGGTCGTGGCCGATCGCCTGGGCATCCCCATGGACGACGTCGAGATCGTCCACGGCGACACTTCGAAGGTCCTGTTCGGAATGGGCACCTATGGGTCGCGCTCGATCGCGGTGGGCGGCGCCGCCATCGTCAAGGCGCTCGACAAAGTCGTCGCCAAGGGCAAGAAGATCGCCGCGCACCTGATGGAGGCCGCGGAAGCCGACATCGAGTTCAGGGACGGGGCGTTCGTCGTGAAAGGCACGGACAAGAAGAAGGCGTTCGCCGAGGTCTCGCTCGCCGCCTACGTGCCGCACAACTATCCGCTCGACAAGCTCGAGCCAGGATTGAACGAGAATGCATTCTACGATCCGGCCAATTTCACTTTCCCCGCCGGCAGCCACATCTGCGAAGTCGAGGTGGACCCGGAAACGGGGACGGTCAAGGTCGTCAATTTCACTGCGGTGGACGACTTCGGCAAGATCATCAATCCGATGATCGTCGAGGGCCAGGTGCACGGCGGACTCACGCAGGGCATCGGCCAGGCGCTCACCGAGGGCTGCCAATACGACAAGGACTCCGGCCAGCTCGTCACCGGCTCGTTCCTGGACTACTGCATGCCGCGTGCGGACGACGTGCCCGCGTTCAAGGTCGGCACCAAAGAAACGCCCTGCACGCACAATCCGCTCGGGGTGAAAGGCTGCGGCGAGGCCGGGGCCATAGGCGCCCCTCCTGCGCTGATGAATGCGATCACCGACGCGCTCGGCGTCAGGGACATCGAGATGCCGGCGACGCCCCAGCGCATCTGGCGCGTATGCAAGGACATGAAGAAGGCAGCCTGAAACGAATTCACCGCCAAGTACGCCAAGGACGCAAAGTAATTCGTTTTTCCTTGGCGTCCATTGCGTCCTTTGCGGTTAGAGATTGAGGAGAAAATCATGTACAGCTTCAACTACCAGAAAGCCAAATCGGTCGATGACGCGGCCAAAGTCATCTCCAAGAATGCCGACGCCAAAGTGCTCGCCGGCGGTCAGAGCCTGGTCGCGGCAATGAAGCTGCGCCTCGCGCACCCCTCGGACATCGTCGACCTCGGCACGATCAAGGATTTGTCCGGAATCAAGGTGGACAAGAGCACCGTGACGATAGGAGCGATGACGCGCCACGCCGAGGTGGCCGCGTCGGCCGATGTGAAAAAGGCGATTCCGGCGCTCGCCGCTCTGGCGGGCGGGATCGGCGATCGCATGGTGCGCAACATGGGCACGATAGGCGGCTCGCTCGCGAACAACGATCCGGCGGCCGACTATCCGGCCGTCGTGCTCGGGCTTGCGGCGACCATCGTCACGAACAAGCGCAAGATTTCCGCCGACGAGTTCTTCAAGGGCCTGTACGAGACCGCACTGGCGCAGGGAGAGATCATCACCGCGGTGAGCTTCCCCGTGCCGAAGCGCGCCGCCTACATGAAATTCAAGAATCCGGCCTCGCGCTACGCCATCGTGGGCGTGTTTGTCGCTGAGTCCGGCAGCGGGGTGCGCGTCGCGGTGACGGGAGCGGGCCCCTGCGTGTTCCGCGTTCCCGAGATGGAAAAAGCGCTCGCCGCGAAATTCGCGCCGGAATCGGTGGCGAACATCAAGGTCCCGGATAAAAACCTCAACTCCGACCTGCACGCAAAGGCCGATTATCGCGCGCACCTGATCACGGTGATGGCCCGGCGGGCCGTCGAGGTGGCGATGAAGTAACGATCTACGTCATCCCCGCGAAAACGAGCGAAAGCAAGTTTCGAGGAACGGTCAAGCGGGAACCCAGCGCCTTTCAGAGTTCCCTGGATTCCCCACCCGCTTTCGCGGGTGCTAAAGGCCGCGGGAATGACAAGGCAGTATCCGGGAGTCCCCGGCTCCCGAGGCTCGCATGCCGTTCTCGCGGCGGCGCGAACGGTCGGGGATCAAATCTCCCGGACC
Source organism: Gammaproteobacteria bacterium (assembly GCA_041486325.1). Lineage (GTDB taxonomy): Bacteria > Pseudomonadota > Gammaproteobacteria > Burkholderiales > SG8-39 > VBDM01. The sequence continues at coordinate 6 of JBGPLD010000191.1, read as the reverse complement.
CGAACT
>JBGPLD010000190.1:0-4106 GCA_041486325.1 Gammaproteobacteria bacterium | reverse complement strand
GGTGCCGCGCGAGCTCATCCGATCGCGCCGTTGCAACGCCGAATGGGCGCTGGTGCTGCAAATGGACTACCTCGTCTCGCAGTTCGAGGAGATCGAGGACCCTTACCTGCGCGAGCGCAAGCACGACGTCGTCCAGGTGGTCGAGCGGGTGCTGAAAGCGATGCTCCGCGCGGGACACGCGCCGGTCGCGCCCTCGCACGAGGAAAACGTGATCGTGGTCGCGCACGACCTGTCGCCGGCGGACATGATCCTGTTCAAGCGGCACCAATTCGCCGGATTCGTCACCGATCTGGGCGGCGTCACTTCGCACACGGCGATCGTAGCGCGCAGCCTCAACATTCCGGCGATCGTCGGGCTGCACCATGCCCGCAGCCTGATCCGGGAAAACGAGCCCCTGATCGTCGACGGCCGCGAAGGCGTGCTGATCGTGAATCCGGACAAGCAGGTGCTCGCCGAGTACCAGAAGCGCCAGAGCCGGATCGAGATCCAGCGGCAGAAGCTGAAGCGCCTGCGCACGACGCCCGCCGCCACGCTGGACGGGGTCGCGGTGGACCTTCAGGCCAACATCGAGCTGCCCCAGGACGTGGACGAGGTGAAAGAAGCAGGCGCCACCGGCATCGGATTGTTCCGCAGCGAATTTCTCTTCCTCAACCGGGACGATCTGCCTTCGGAAGACGAGCAATTCGAGGCCTACCGGCAGGTGGCCAGGGCGATGGGCGATCTCCCGGTCACCATCCGCAGCCTCGATCTTGGCGCCGACAAGAGCATCAACGGCGCCGATCGAATCGGCCCCAACCCGGCGCTCGGCCTGCGCGCGATCCGCTTCTGCCTTGCCGAGCCGCAAATGTTCCTGACGCAGCTTCGCGCCATCCTGCGCGCCTCGCATTACGGCCGGATCCGCCTTCTGATCCCGATGCTCGCCCATGCCCACGAAGTCGAGCAAACCCTGATAGCGGTCCGGCACGCCAGGGAAACACTCGACGACCAGCAGGTTTCCTATGACCGATCGATCGAGATCGGCGGCATGATCGAGGTGCCGGCCGCTGCCCTGTCGCTCAAGTATTTCATCCGCAAGCTCGACTTCCTTTCAATCGGCACCAATGACCTGATCCAGTACACGCTCGCCATCGACCGCACCGACGACACCGTAGCGCATCTCTACGATCCGCTGCACCCAGCCGTGCTCCACCTGGTTTCGAACACGATCCGCATGGCCAATCGGGCCAAGATCCCGGTCGCGGTGTGCGGCGAGATGGCGGGCGACGTCGTCATGACGCGCCTCTTGCTCGGCTTCGGCCTGCGCCAGTTCTCGATGCATCCTGCCCAGCTGCTCGCCATCAAGCAGCAGGTGCTGCGCACGCGCATTCCCGAGGTCGAGGCGCTGGCGAACCGCATCCGCCGCACGCACGAACCGAACAAGACCCTGGAGCTGCTTGCGCGGCTGAATGCCTAGGCCCGATGTCGATTGAGGCCACGCGGTTTGACCCCGCGTCGTTTATCGGGTAAGTTTCCCGCTCGCGCCGATTTGACGATCAGCTTGCAGGCGCCGCCGGCGAAGAGCCGCGCGAAAAACAAATATTGCTAAAGCGAGGGCGACCCGTTTAGCAACTGATGAACGCCACGAGGGGACCGAGGAGGGAAAGGAAGGGCCCCTCCCCCTCCTTAGCCTCGTGCTCCCCTGAATCGGGAGCCGTCACAAGATCCGTGACGGCGTTTTAAAGGACTGGCTAAACGGGTTTTTCATTTTTATGGCGCCGGAAAACATCACAAAGCCACGCTCGGTCGGCGCGGTAAAGCCGCAAATCATGCATTTTTCCGAGCCGCTCCAGTTCAGGAGCGGCGCGGTGCTCGACTCGTACGAACTGACGTACGAGACCTACGGCACACTGAACGCGGCAAGATCAAACGCCGTGCTGGTCTGCCACGCCCTTAATGCCGCGCACCACGTCGCGGGCTACTATGCCGACGATCCAGAAAACATCGGCTGGTGGGACAACATGATCGGCCCGGACAAGCCGCTCGACACGGAAAAATTCTTCGTTATCGGAGTCAACAACGTCGGCGGCTGCTTCGGCTCGACCGGCCCGAAGAGCGTCGACCCCAGGACCGGCAAGCCTTACGGATCGAGCTTCCCCGTGGTGACCGTCGAGGATTGGGTCAACGCGCAGGCGCGCCTTGCCGACCGGCTCGGCATCGATTCCTTCGCCGCGGTGATGGGCGGGAGCCTCGGCGCCATGCAGGCGCTGCAGTGGACGATCGGCTTCCCCGGGCGCATCCGCAATTCGATCGCGGTCGCCGCGGCGCCCAGGCTCTCGGCGCAGAACATCGCGTTCAACGAAGTGGCGCGTCAGGCGATCACCACCGACCCGGATTTCCACGGCGGCGATTACTACGGGCACGGAGTAGTGCCGCGCAGGGGGCTGCGACTGGCGCGCATGATCGGCCACATCACCTACCTCTCCGACGATGCCATGATGGAAAGATTCGGCCGGGCGCTGCGTTCGGGCTCGATCAACTTCCACTTCGACGTCGATTTCGAGATCGAGTCCTACCTGCGCCACCAGGGCGACAAGTTCTCCGAGTACTTCGATGCGAACACCTATCTGCTCATCACGCGCGCTCTCGACTACTTCGACCCGGCCGCGGCGCACGGCAATGACCTGTCCAGGGCTCTGGCCGTGGCACGGGCCAGATTTCTGGTGATTTCATTCACATCGGACTGGCGCTTCTCGCCCGCCCGTTCGCACGAGATCGTCAAGGCGCTGCTCGACAACCGCCTGGACGTTTCCTACGCCGAAATAAACGCGCCTCACGGTCACGACGCGTTTCTGCTCGACGACCCGCGCTACCACGCGCTGGTTCGAGCCTATTTCGACAACATTCACGCCGCGCTATGACCGAACAGGAACAGGATCGGATCACGCTCTCCGGCCGCCAGGACTTCAAGGCGATCGCCGCCTGGGTTCGGCCAGACTCGACCGTGCTCGACCTGGGCTGCGGCGACGGGCTGCTTCTCAGGTATCTCGGTCAGACCCGCAATGCGCGGGGCTACGGCGTCGAACTTGCGGACGAGAACGTCCTTACCTGCGTAAGAAACGGCGTCAATGTCATCCAGAGCGACCTCGAGCGCGGGCTCGCCGGGTTCGACGCGGGCTCGTTTGATTGCGTCATTCTTTCGCAGACGCTGCAGGCAATGCGCCACACCGAGGAGATCGTGCTGGAGATGCTTCGCGTCGGCCGAGAGGCGATCGTGTCGTTCCCGAACTTCGGCCGCTGGGATCTGCGGCTGCAGGTGGCGCTGGGACGGATGCCGGTGTCGGAGAATCTTCCCTACCAATGGTACAACACGCCCAACGTGCACCTGTGCACCATTGCCGATTTCGAGTCGTTCTGCGCGGACCACGACATCCACGTACTCGAACGCATAGTGCTGCACCGCGGGCGGGCGGTCGGCTTGCTCGCCAACTTCCTCGGCAGCCTCGCCGTCTACCGAATCGAGAAGCGCCGCTAGCGCAACGCTCGAATCCGTGCCCTACGACGTCGTCATCATCGGCGGCGGCCATAACGGCCTGGTGTGCGCCTGTTACCTCGCCGGCGCCGGGCTGAAAGTGCGCGTGCTCGAGCGTCGCGCCATTGTCGGCGGCGCGGCCGTCACCGAGGAATTCGCTCCCGGTTTCCGCAACTCGACGGCCGCCTACACCGTCAGCCTGCTCAACCCGAAGATCATCCGCGACCTGCGGCTCGCCGAGCATGGCCTGAGGATCGTCGAGCGTCCCTTCGCCAATTTCCTGCCGCTGGAAGACGGCCGCTCGTTCACGCTCGGCCCCACCCTCGCGGCCACGCAGGCCGAGCTCGCGCGCTTTTCGAAGCGCGACTCCGAACGGTTGCCCGATTACTACCGGATGATCGAAGCCGCCGCCGACGCGCTGCGCGAGCTCGTTCTGGAGCCTCCGCCCAACCTGGGTGGAGGCTGGCGCGACTGGGCGCGCGCTTTCGGTCTGGGCAGGCAATTCGCCCGGTTGAGCCGCCCCGCCCAGCGCGACCTCTGGGAGCTGATGACCCGCAGTGCCGGAGAACTCCTTGATTACTGGTTTGAGAGCGACCCG